>NZ_BAAHAP010000061.1:0-33623 GCF_054777495.1 Echinicola sediminis
GTTGAACGCTACAAAGTAAGATAGCCTGATTTGGATCATTTTTAGTTTCCAAGTTGATAGAATGTAAAGCTGAATATTGTTGTGATGTAGTGGTTTTGCGAATGGAGTGAATAGTATTTTCCCTTAAAACAGAATCGTAAAGTAATGTGCTGTTGTTACAAGGTGAATTTTGTTTTGGCTTGTCCAGAATATATTATTTTGAGATGATCATCATTAACCCAACCCCAAATAACCATGATTTGTGAATCAAAAATTTTTGAAAGTTTGATTTATGAATCCTCAAGGATTCCTAAATACAAGCAGCTATCCGATTTAATTATCCAATCTATAGAAAGAAAGGATATAGAAATAGGAGAAAAGCTTCCCTCAATCAGTGAATTAAAAGATATCACTGGACTATCAAAAGACACCATTGTCAAGACGATGAATTACTTGCGGGAAAAAAAAATAGTGACTTCAGTTATGAGTAAAGGCTTTTTTGTTGCTCGTAATGTCAATTTGTCCAAAACGAAGGTATTGATCATTTTAAATAAGCTAAGTAATTATAAACTTAAAATTTTTAACGCATTTGTTGATGCCTTGGGAGGGGACTTCCAAGTGGATTTAAAGGTGCACCATTGTAGTGCCAATAACCTCCGTGAAATACTAAAGGAAAACCAATTGATCTATGACCATTTTGTAGTCATGCCTCACTTTAATGACAAACAGGATGTGATTGATAAGGTGATAGACTACTTCAGGGCAATGCCAGCAGGACAATTATTATTAATGGACAAATACCTGCCAGAATTGGGAGAGTCGGTACCATGTATTTATCAAGACTTTAAATGGGACATTTATAATGCCTTATGCTCAGCGATTTCAAATAAAGAAAAATATAAAAAAATAGTTTTGGTGTTTCCTGAAAACCCATTTTATCCTTATCCAAATGAAATTATAAACGGCTTTACCAAATTCTGTGAAGATATAAACTGTGATGCTGAAATAATTGATAAAATATATCCCTACATGGAGTTCCAGAAAGGAGATGCCTATATCATCATAGATGAGTCAGACCTAATTAACTTTTTACAGCAAGTAAAAGGAAGTGAACTTCGATTAGGTCTTGATTTAGGTGTGATTTCCTACAATGAAACACCTTTGAAAAAAGTAATGGAAATATCCGTATTGAGTACCGACTTTGAAGTGATGGCTGACTCAGCTGCATATATGCTGAAGAAGAATAAATGTGAGACGGTACAAAATTATTTTGACTTTATAGATCGGGGAAGTATTTAACCTGAGCAATAAGAGGAATTTATCAAATTAGGAATCAAATCTAATAATTGTTGAACAGTCTTATATACCTGTCTCAAATTGAGACAGGTATAGTATTGTAAAGAACGTATAGAATGAAAACAATCATGCCATTTAACCTATTTTTTGTGATCATGTTTTTTCCGCTTGTTCTTTTTGGTTGTACTAAGAAAGAATCGATTACCAAAAAACAACCCAATATAATTCTTATAGTCGCTGATGATTTAGGATATAGTGATTTAGGCTGTTTCGGCGGTGAAATTCAAACTCCCTTTCTGAACAGTATGGCCAATGAAGGAGTGAGGCTTCCCAATATGCACAATGCAGGAATGTGCGTGATTTCAAGAAGTTCACTACTCACAGGACAGTGGTGGCCTAAAGTCGGTTATGGGATAGAACATGGGGAGAATATTGCTCAAGAATTAAAAAAAGAAGGATACAGCACCGGGCTTATCGGTAAGTGGCATTTAAATGGTGAACCCAATGAAAAAGGCTTTGATTATTTTTTTGGGTTTTTGGGAGGCTATTCTACCTATTTTCAGGGCAGTTCCGACTATCGGGAGAACAAAAAAATATATAAAGATTTTGACAATGAATTTTACAGTACGGATGAATTTAGTGAGCGGGCCGTATCATTTGTTAATGAAAGGGCAGGCCATAAAGACCACCCCTTTTTTCTTTATTTGAGCTACCAGTCCCCTCATAATCCCCTACAGGCCCCCAAGGAAGACATTATGAAATACCGCGGAACCTATCTTTCAGGTTGGCAGGCTATTAGGGAGGCTCGTGTGAAAAGACAAAGAGCCATAGGGCTGGTCAATGAAAACACCCCTCTTCCAGGTTACCCACAAAATCTTCCAGAATGGGAAAGCTTGAGTTTTGCCCAAAAGGATTTGGAGGACCTAAGAATGTCTGTTTATGCCGCAATGGTAGAGCGCATGGACAATGGAATAGGCAAATTGTTGGAAAGTTTAAAAGTAAACGGTCTTGCTGAAAATACCTTGGTGATTTTCCTTAGTGACAACGGAACAGATTCTTTTTCAGTGATGGACAGTGTTATGCTCCAAAAGGGATTGCTACCCGGTGATATTGGGTCAAACTATCAGCCCGGAACAGGTTGGGCTTATGCCAGTGTTACGCCAAGGAGACTCTATAAAATAAGCCAGCATGGGGGAGGGGTAAAAACCGGTGCCATTGCCTGGTGGCCTAAAGCAATTAGTAATAATGGAGCTTTACTTTTTGATCCACTACATGTGATCGATGTTTTTCCTACTTTCTTGGATGTCGCTGGCAATATGGATAAAAAAAGTACGGATCAAAATAATACAAAAGTGGTGGCCGGGGAGTCATTTGCAGCCTTGCTCAAGGGGGAGGAGTGGGACAGAAAATCACCTATGTATTTTCAATTTATGGATAACCGTGCAATCCGCACGGATAGGTGGAGTTTGGTGGAGATCGATGGAAACGGATGGGAATTATATGATACAGAAACCGACCCCATGGAAACCCATGATTTATCCAGTCAATATCCCGAAAAGGTCAATGAGCTGGATAAGCAATGGTTAATTTGGTGGAAGACTGAAAGCGGAAAAAGTACTTACGAGCCGGAGAGTACTCAAAATAGTCCTCATTATAAACCCCAAGGAGACCGGGGAACGGGGGCTGGATATATACCCTCAGCAATGCCGGCAAATCTTAGCAGTCGCTATCCTCTGAAGAATCGCCCCTGACTATCGCGGGATCATCAAAATGCAAGCTGCTCATTTGATTAAGGAGAGTTGCTTGGCCATGCAATTAAAATAGACTTCTATCGGTTTCCGAAAAGTGTGGACAATATAGAGAAATGTTAAAAAAATGATCAATGAATATAAAATTTACCTACTTTTTTCGCTGTAGCATGATAAAACCTCTATTTCACCTCCTTGGGATTGTAGGGGCAGCACTGCTGATCATCTCATGCAACGTCCATCGCACGGCTCAAATTAGAACTTATGCACGGCATGTCCCTGAGCGGGCGGACGACTTTGCTTGGGAAAATGACCTGGTGGCCTTCAGGGCTTATGGGCCTACCATGCGTAAAAGAACGGAAGATAGCGGAATTGATTGTTGGCTCAAGCGGGTAGATTATCCTATCATCGATAAATGGTACAAGGGTAACGAAGCAAAGCAATCCTACCACCGAGACCATGGGGAGGGGTATGATCCGTATCATGTTGGATCTTCTCGTGGATGTGGCGGACTTGGTCTATGGATTGAAGATACGTTGATTACTTCCAATACCTATACCGAGTGGAAGATTATCAAAAGTAAGAAAAGAGAGACGGTTTTTGTATTGACCTATGATTGGGAGTATCAAGGAGATAATTATAAGGAGGAAAAGCAGATATCCATCCATTTGGGAGACCGGTTTTATTCTGTTGCCTCTACTTTCTGGAAAAACGGCCAATTGGCCGTGGGCTTACCCTTGGCTATAGGAATTACCACACATGATGGAAAGGCTGAGGTGACAAAAGATCTGTCAGCTGGTTATATGACATGTTGGGAAAACATCGATGGTTTTGGTGTGGGAACAGGTGTTGTCATGGACCCGAATAGAATTAGTGCTTTTAAGCTACTTGAGCCCATACGTAAAGACGAAGGGAACGCCTTATTGATTACTTCTACGGATGCTTTAGGAAAAGTCGAATATAAGGCGGGCTATGGTTGGGAAAAGGAAGGGACTATTAAAACCTCTGCTGACTGGAGTAATTATCTGCAAAACGTATCAGAAAACGATTAAATAAGAATTAAGAAAATGAACGTACAATTAGGACTTATATTATGGTGGTTATGGTTAGGTACCCATTCCAAGGAAAATGTTTTTGAACCTGAAGTTATCATTGATAGATTGGAGAAGGCAGCAAACTGGCAAAACCATAACCCAGCTCCCTTCGGTGAATTGGAATGGCATTGGGCACCGTATTATATGGGCCTTACTGACCTTTACGAAATCACTGGAGACGAAAATCATCTTCAAACTATCCAGGATGTGGGAACACAGAATGACTGGAAAATAGGACCTCGAAAATACCATGCAGACGACCATGCTGTTGGGTTATCCTATATTAAGCTTTACCAGCTATCAAAAAATCCCCAGATAATTTCAAAGTTGAAGGGTGAATTTGATTGGATTCTGGCCAATCCACCTGAAAAGACCATCCAAGGGGAAGATGGAAAGATCAGATTAAGGTATAACCGTGAACGGTGGAATTGGTGTGATGCTCTTTATATGGCAGCACCTGTGTGGACAGGCTTAGGCGCTGTAACCGAAGAAAAGAAATATATGGACTATATGGTCCAAGAGTGGAAACAGGCGCATGATTGGTATTGGTCCGAAGAAGATAGCCTATATTTTCATGATAAAAGAGATATCAGCAAAGTGTCACCAGGAGGACAAAAAGTCTTTTGGGCCCGAGGAGATGGATGGGTAGTGGCAGCACTTGTGGAAGTGCTTCAATTCCTTCCTGAAGACCACCCTGAGAGGGACTATTTCTTAGGGATTTTCAAGAAAATGGCTGCTAAACTCATCCGTATCCAAAAAGCAAACGGAACTTGGGCCCCTAGTCTTTTAGACCCACTGCATCCTGCTCAGGACGATATCAGTGGTTCGGTATTTTTTGTATACGGTTTGGCTTGGGGAATTAATAATGGGATTTTAGATCATAATGATTACGAGTCCCCCGTAAGAAAGGGCTGGGAAGCACTATGCGAAAGGCAAAAGCCTAATGGTCGTTTAATTAATATTCAGCCAGTAGGTGGTTATCCAGTAGCTTTTGATCCTGAAACTACAGCCATTTTCGGTGTAGGGGGATTTCTCAGTGCGGGATCAGAAGTGTGGAAGATGGTTCGGCGCTGATTGGAAAGCTCGGAGATTAGGAGGGGGATGAATATTTTAGGTGATCAGGTCTTTACTAAACACATTAATCTCAGACCAATAGGGTGGGCATTTATGTGAGGTTTTACAATGTAGGATTGAATGGGATTATTAAAACTGTTGTCATATTTTATCTTTGACACGTGCAAAATAATCCCCATTCACCTAAAGAGACCAGACCAAAATCCATCGGTTTTAAGTGGACAGGAAATCTCAGCCCATTTTCTAAGGCTGGCTCAAACCTTTTCCGATTAGCCAATAGTATTATATTTTAGGGTGCACAGTATTAAAATAATGAGAAGAAAAATGAAATTGTATTTCAGGCAAATAAATATACTGTTAGTAGCTATTTCGTTGGTTCTTGGCCTGATTACCCAATCCACCGCTCAGCAAAGTGATCAAAAAGGGAAAAGACCCAATCTCCTTATTGTACTATCCGACCAGCATTCTTATGATATGCTAGGAGCGTATGGAAACCAACAGATAAAAACACCAAACCTGGATAAGTTTGCAAGTGAGGGTGTTTTATTCACAAATTGCTTTTCTAACCAGCCTGTTTGTACGCCTTTTAGAGGGATGTTATTGAGTGGGATGCATCCTCTAAAAAATGGAGCTTTTGTCAATGATACACCTCTTTTACCCAATCAATCCAAATTAATGGGTGAAATCCTAAAAGACCAAGGGTATCAAACGGCCTATATAGGGAAGTGGCACTTATTGGGAGGAGACCGGGACAGGCCAATCCCGAAAGGAGAGATGAGATATGGTTTTGAAACTCTTCTTACAAACAACTGCCACGTGGATTTTAGGCCTGGAAAGGCTTTTTTTTGGAATGAAGAGGGGAAAAAGGAGTTTTTTGATGAATGGGAGGTGTATGGCCAAACCAGACAAGCATTATCCTATCTGGACAACATTGATAAGGATAAACCCTTTGCCCTAATAGTTTCATGGCACCCCCCTCACGATTGGGGAAAATTTAAAGGAGTAGATGGTAAAATGCATTATCGCTATGATACGATGGACGAACTTATGGCCCTTTATAATAGAGATTCTATAAGGTTAAGGCCAGGCCTGGATCCTACCCCGGATAGGAAAAGAATGTACCACGGTTATATGGCCATGGTTTCCGGTGTGGATAAGGCCTTTGGCTTGTTAATGGAAAAACTGGAAGAAATCGGGGAAGATGGAAATACGCTTACCATTTTTTCAGCTGACCATGGAGATATGCTGGAATCCCATCATGCCGTTCTCCCTAAGCAGTATGCCCATGATTACTCCAGTCGTATCCCGTTTATCATGAAATATCCTGAAAAACTGATCAGCGGTTCATCTACTCAACTTCTGTTTGGCACCTTGGATATCCTGCCCACTGTACTGGGGCTTTTAGGCATTGATAGTGGTCAAGAATATGATGGGAAAGATCTATCTAATGCCATTATCCAAGAAGTGGAGGATGCAGTAGATTCAGTTCCTCTATGGGTATACAGTAGAGGAGGAGAGAATAATTACAATTGGCGGGGAGTGGTAACAAAGGATTATACTTTTTCCATGAGCAGGGATTCTTTGAAAATTACCAATGTATTATTTGACCGCAAAAAGGATCCTCATCAATTGAATAATTTGTTCGAGGACCCCGACTATAAGAGAGAAAAGGAACGGCTTATCCAATTGACCCATTCATGGATGAACAGGTTTAAGGATAGATTTTTTAGTCCCGAAGAATTTGCCGCCAACAAACCTGAGGGAAATTGGGGGAATAATTATAAAACAAGTCCCCTTGAAATTTTAAGTCGTCCGACTGAAGGGGAATGGTGATGCAATCCTGAGTTGATTTCATGTGATCGTACCTATTTGAAAATGCATGGAAGCTAAATTGTTACCTAATAAAATGTATTTTGTGTTTTTTACAACTTCAATTTAAGAATGTACTGAATAAAATTTTTATTTGATTCTGAATTTCAGCTCGTTTTAGTTGTGAAATTTTGAATAAAAGTGTCTTTACTTTGATAATATTTTATCCTTGTCTCGGTGTGCAGTAAGAAACAGGATACTTTCCGCAGCCAGTATTTTTAATATTGTTACTAATAGGCGAATAATTGTTAGCCTTTTTTTGTGGCCTAGAGCCTGTTTGTAAGAAATAGTCAATTTTATTAACCCATTTAAACTCTTATTACATGAAGATGAAAATTTACTGTACCCTGTTCTTGGTGTGCACACTTTGGGGAATAGCCAATGCGCAGCAAGAGACTGTCAAAGGGACTGTTACCGGGCCCGATGGAGAACCGCTTATCGGGGTAAATGTTATTGTTGAAAATGAAGGGGAAGGCCCGGTGGTTGGAACAGTTACGGATTTGGAGGGGCGTTACCAAATCAAAGCACAAAAAGGAGATGTGCTGGTATTTTCCTTTATAGGCTTTAAGGGAAAGCGCTTTGAGGTTGGAAACAGTTCCATCATCAACCTTAATTTGGAGGAAGATTCCATGGAACTAGGGAAAGTGGTAGTAGTTGGATATGGAGCTCAAAAGAAGGAAAGCGTGGTAGGGGCCATTTCTACCATTTCTGCAGAGGACATTGTTAGGACACCGACATCTAATTTGACCACTGGCTTAGCTGGAAAACTACCTGGTTTAACGGTAATGCTTAAAGATGGAGAGCTGGGAAGCGAAAATGTACAAACCCTTATTCGGGGTCAGGCTACCATGAATAATTCCAGCCCTTTGATACTGGTAGATGGGGTAGAAAGGGAAATAGCGACGATAGACCCCTATGATGTAGAGTCTGTTTCTGTCCTTAAAGATGCCTCTGCTACCGCCGTTTTCGGGGTTCGAGGAGCCAATGGGGTGATTTTGATTACCACCAAAAAAGGAAAGGAAGGAAAAGCGCAGATTTCCGGAAATGTTAATTATTCCCTTCAGACGACTACCCGGCTTCCCAAGCCCATGGGGGCAGTAGACTATATGAGAACTAGAAATGCGGTGATTGCCCAACATAATCAGTTTACCGGAGGAAATACTCCTCCTGATTTTTCTGAAGCTGTTTTTGATGCTTACGAGAACAATTACCTTCCTGAGTATTATGTAGACAGGAATTTCTATGAGGAATTGATGTACGATTATGTACCGATGACCAAGGCAAATGTCAATGTCCGTGGTGGTACTGAAAAAACCAAATACTTTACCAGTGTAGGGTACATGAAACAGGGAGGACCTTTTAAAACGGAGCGTTGGGATGAATATAATTACGATAATGAGCAACGTTTGGACCGGTTTAATTATCGTGCAAACATTGATATGCAGATCAATAAGGGATTAAGGGGCTGGTTGAATTTATCGGGTTACCTTCAAGATAAGAATGATCCGATAATTTTTGGGGCCAATAACAGTGCGGCAACTACAGCTTCGTTTTATTACCTACAATTGGCCGCATACGCTGATATTCCATCAATATCCTATCCGGATTTAAATTCAGAGGGAGAAGTAGTCAGCGTTTCCGGAGCTGAAAGAACGCCATATGGAAACTTAAACAGAACGGGGTATCGTACCACCACCCAAAATACCTTGAATACCTCCATTGGATTGGAACAGGATCTTCATTTTATTACAAAAGGGCTTACGGCTAAGGTGTTGGCATCTTATGATTCCAGGGCTACGCATATTAGAGGTTTTGCAAGAACCTATCAGACTTATATTGGTGAACTGGACACTTCAGGGGCACAAGACTCTTTGTATTATTTGCCCGGAGCAGGGAATGATACGGAACTTAGCTCAGTATTGACTCAAAGCTTTTTTACCAACTTTGACCTTCAGGCATCGATGAATTACAAACGGAAGTTTGATGCACATAATGTAACTGGCCAATTACTTTATTTGCAAAGTCAGAAGGTGATCAATACACAAGTTCCGTTTAACTACGTCGGTTTAGTAGGAAGGGCCACATATGGCTATCAGAACCGTTACCTGGCAGAGTTTAATTTTGGAATGAACGGTTCAGAACAGTTTGCACCGGGAAAAAGGTTTGGATTTTTCCCTTCCTTTTCGCTTGGATGGGTAATCAGTGAGGAAGATTTTTTAAAGGATTCCAAAGCTGTTGATTTCTTGAAAATCCGTGGCTCATTCGGCCAGGTTGGGAATGATAAAATTTCTAATACCCGATTTATCTATGTAGATGACTGGACGCAGAACGGAGGAGGCTATTTTACTGGAATTCCAGGAATTCCAGGATTGCCCGGACCGGTATATGAGAATTCTGTACCTAATAAGAATGTCTCTTGGGAGGTCAGCAATAAGGCTAATTTGGGCTTAGAGGCCAATTTTGTGAATGGGTTTGAAGCCGATATCGATCTGTTTTACGAAAAAAGAAGTTCCATCTTGATTACCAATAGTAATATTCCAGTCTATATGTACGGCCAGCAAAATTTAGCTCCTACAAATAGCGGTGTAATGACCAATAGGGGTATTGAAGCATCCATAGGCTATAACAAAACATTCTCTTCTGGCTTAAGGCTTTCTTCCAGGCTGAGTACCTCTTACGCCAGGAATAAAGTGATCAGTATCAACGAGGCTTCTTTAGGGGAAGATTATGCTTACCCCATTCGGCAGGAAGGATTTAGAAGGGGGACAATGTGGGGATACAACTCGTTGGGGTATTTCGTGGATCAGGCGGAAATAGATGGCTGGGCAGATCAGACCACCCTGGGAGGTGTATCCATGCCCGGAGACCTCAAGTATGAGGATGTGAATGGTGATGGGATCATTGACCCTAGGGATATGGTACCCATGAAATCCCCAAATGTACCTGAGTTCAATTATTCCGCTAACCTTTCGGTATCCTATAAAGGTCTTGACTTTAATGTATTGTTTCACGGGGTAAGTAATTATGGTTTTGATGTATCTGGCAGAGGGGTCTATGATTGGGACGGTAACGCCTATGGTGGTTATAAGAACTACTTTGAACATCACAGTGGTGCGTGGACAGAGGAGAAAGTGGCAAAGGGAGAAGAGATCATATATCCCAGAATGCACGTGGATGGGGTTTCAGTGAGTAAGCAACCAAGTAATTACTGGATTCAGGATTTATGGTATATCAGATTGAGAAATGTGGAGTTGGGATATACACTTCCAAAGACGGTATCCAACAGGCTAAAAATCGACAACCTAAGGTTGTATCTGAATGGTGCCAACGTAGCCTTATGGGATAATATGAAATACAAGGTGATGGATCCAGAGGTATCCAACTCCCTCAGTCATCCGATTTTTGCGACCTATAATTTAGGACTTAACATTACCCTTTGATCGATACCCCAAAAAAAGATTTAAAGACGAATAAAATGAGAAAATATAGATTATTATTTATAAATGCACTGTTCGCAGGACTGGTATTAATGGCCGGCTGCGAAGGAATTTTTGAAGAAGCTTTGGACCGGGCGGATGACTCGAGGGAGGATTTGGCAGGGATGCTAAGTGATCCCGACAAAATCAGGGGAATGCTAACCTCTGCTTATATGGGGATTCCTGAGGATAGATCCTACCTGTATTTTTGGACAACTGAAGAATCTCTCACTGACAATACGTTTAATTTTCAGGGACAAAGTATGGGGAACTGGCGATCTGGTTTACTTTCGCCTTCTAATGCTGCGGTTTGGGCAAATTCAAATCCTGGAAATAGCTATATGAATCCCAATGTTGGTTGGTGGGGTAGATATTGGGGAGCCATCCGGCATTGTAATACCTTGATCAATAATATTGATGGGGTTACCGTAACGGAAAATGAGCTGCCTCTTAACGAGCGCAAACTGATGGTGGATGAGGCAAGAGTACTGCGCGCTTTTTACCATTTCAAGCTGATCTCCATGTACGGACCGGTTCCCTTCATGTATCAGACACCGGAATTGGGATTTGATGGGTGGAAAGATATGACGCGGCCTAGCTATCAAGAAATTACTGATAACATCGTAGCAGAACTTGATGAGGTAATCAATAACGGTAACATTCCCCTAAAAAGAGAAGCTTTCAATATTACGGATAAATATAGGATTCCTCTCGGTTTTGTCCATGGGTTAAAATCACGTGTACTTCTATATAATGCCAGTCCATTAAACAATCCAGCTGGTGACAAAGCAAAATACCAAGCAGCAGCAGATGCCGCAAAAGCTTTTCTGGATCTTGGCCAATATTCATTGGAGAATTTTGAAAATACCAAACAAATGTACATTTCCCCTATGGCCACTAATTTGGAGGCAAAGGAGGTGATATGGAGATACAGAGGTAGTTTATCACAGTTTTCAAACGTTCATGGAATGGATCTGGCGACTGCTAAACCCAAAAGAAGCAATTTCCCTAATTTTAAAGCAGGGGAAACCCCATCTCAGGAAATAGTGGATGCTTACGAGTTGAAAAATGGAGCCTTAATAGTGGAAAATTATGATGCATCCCATGCCAATCCAACTTTTACCGCAGAGGCACTAGCAGCAGGATATGATGATCAAAATAACCCTTATGATAATAGGGATGATCGTTTTTACAGAGACATTCTTTTCAATGGTAACAATTTCGGGGAATCTTACCAGTTAGGCCCGATCACTGTTTGGACCTATTTAGGAGCTCCAGGTACAGGATCTAATGGGAATGTGACCTCTGGAACCAACAGAAAGACTTTTACAGGATATTATTTTGGGAAAGATAGGGATCCGCTGTGGTACGGTGCTGGAAGCAAAGGGCAAGCAAACCAACGTGTCAATCATCATGGCATCTTGATGCGGTATGCAGAGATTTATCTCAACTATGCAGAAGCATTGTGTGGAGCAGGAAAATTTGATGAGGCCTGCGATGCATTGGATATGACCAGATTAAGAGCCAACCAGCCTTCCATCCGTCAGGTTCCTGATTTTAAAGGGGGCGATACACAATGGTTGATGAAAAGAATACAAAATGAGAGAAGGGTAGAACTGGTATTGGAGGATCACCGATTTTATGATATCAGGAGATGGGACATCATCAGTGACCAAAACCATAATACGATAAGTGGCATGGAGGTCACTAAGGCGGCTGATGGACAATTTAAGCACAGTAGGTATCAAATTCCATTTACCTGGGAATGCCACAATGAAAAGTACAAAGTTCTTCCTATCCCCATCGTGGATAAAAAGCTACTTCCAAATATGGAACAACCGGAAGCATGGCAATAATCACAAATAAACCTTAAAAGGAACTTGACAATGACGATAAAAATAAAATCTAACTATATATTTTCCGTAGGCGTTTTTGCATTGATGATGTTGGGCAAAGACGGTTATTCAACGGTCTTTCCTGAATTGATGCCTCAGGACAGTACTATTGTAGAGAAGTCCGTTACCAATGAACCTGTAAGTGTGGCTTATGGGATGCAGCGTAAACCTTATGTTAATGCCTCGGTGTTTACCATCAGTGGAGAGGAACTTGTAAAAAGCAGGTCTACCAATATCCTCATCGCGCTTCAAGGGAGATTACCGGGATTGAATATTATTCAAAACAATGGAGAACCTGGAAAGGAGGCTTTTTCTACACAGATTAGAGGTCAAAATTCTCCAAATTCAAATAGGATATTATACCTGGTGGATGGTGTGGAGCGTGATCCTCAGGGGATTGACCCTAATGAGATTGAGAAAGTGACTGTTTTAAAGGATGCAGCAGCTCTGGCCATGTATGGCATGAGAGCTGGTGGTGGAGCTATTCTAATTGATACCAAAAGAGGGTTTGACGGAGCGTCTAAGATCAATGTTTCCTTTGACCAATCTTTCCAGAGTCCAACGAGAAAACCTAATTTGGTTTCGGCTTACGATTATGCTCAAATGTATAATCAACGGGTGGCAAACGATACTTTGTTTGCGGACGCCCAGGACATTGCTGCTGGCGGTAATGGGCTTGACCATAGGGGTACCCAATTCTATTCACCATTTGAGATGGAACGTTACCGCTTGGCGGATTCCACAGAATTTTATCCAGTAAGGAATATGGTGGACGATTTTATGAAGGATTTTTCCTTGATGAGTAGGTTGAACATTAATTTTAGGGGAGGTAGTGATGCCATGAGGTTTTTTACCTCCGTCAGCTATATGAACCAAAGTGGTCTTTTTGAAAATGACCCATTTGAAAAATACAGTTATGATGCCAAATCAAAGACCAATCGGTTTAACTTTAGAACCAATCTCGATATTTCCTTATCACCTACTACGGAGGCCTACGTAAATGTCGGTGGGTACTTGGAAAGAAATAATGCCCCTTATATTGGCGCGGGACAGGGCTGGGATTTTGTATTGGCCAAATTGTATGAAACACCCAATAATGCCCATAATGACCTTACTCCCAATGGTGAAGTGCTGGTTAGAAGAGATAGATTGAATTTTAGAAATAGAGAGTCCGTTTACGGTTATTTGAACAGAACAGGTTCTCAAGCAGAAACCGTAACCCGATTGGGCAATACTTTTGGGATTCGCCAACAAATCAGTAGTGTAAAGGGACTGACCTTGTCAGGCCAAGTATCCTTTGATGTACTTTCAAGGAGCTCACAAATAAGGAGGAGAGATTATGAAGCTTATGAGGTAGCGACTTTTACCGACATCAGTGGGGCTGATTCTCTTGGCTATGCCCTGGTACCAGGAACATCCAATACTACCCTGGCTGATGGGCAAAACAAGTACTTTTACTATATGTATAATTTTAGGGCCAGGGCAGATTACCACCGAATATTTAACCAAAAGCACGAGGTAGCTGCCACTCTTCTGGGCGAGCAAAACCGATCACAAAAACAGATCTTACTACCCAATAATTTTTTGGGGATCTCTGGAAGATTCATGTATGCGTATGACAAAAGGTATATCGCAGAGGCTAATTTTGGCTATCAGGGTTCAGAACAATTTCATAAAGACAACCGATATGGCTTTTTTCCTTCCTTGGGCTTAGGATGGGTACTTTCCAATGAGAGCTTTCTGGAAAATTCATTTGCCGTGAATTATTTGAAATTGAGGGGCAGTGCCGGAACCATTGGAAATGAGGCCTTTGGGTACAGTGAAAGTAACCAGTTTTTGTATATCACCAGCTGGAACGGAAATGCGACAGAAAACCAATTAGGAAATGAGAACTATCAGTGGGAAACATTTTCGATGTATAACCTTGGAGCGGAGGCGACTTTATGGAATTCACTCTACTTAAGCATGGATTTCTTTTATAATGACAATAGCAATTTAGTAGTCAATAATATCGATATCATTCCAGGTGGTATGATGGGATTGGGAGGGGCATCGCTGCCTCCTGCTAATATCGGCGCCTCTATAAATAAGGGATTTGAAATAGCTGCAGGGTATAGTAAAGACCTTTCCAAAGATTGGTTTGTCAGCATTAACGGAAACATGAGTTATTCCAAAAATGAAATAAAAGATCTTGCAGAGGTTCCTTATGATGAAACCTTTGCTTACCCTTATCGAAGTAAAGGTTATCCCATTAGCCAGTATTGGGGATATAGATCAGCTGGGTTGTTCAACTCACAAGCAGAAATCGATGCTTGGGCAGATCAGTCCGCCCTGGGAGGCGTTCCGATACCTGGTGATATCAAGTTTGTGGATCTTAATGAAGATGGCGTGGTAGATCAAAAGGATATAGCTCCCTTGGCCAATGCCAGTGTTCCGCAAACCTTCTTCGGGCTTAATGTTCAAACTAATTATAAGCTATTTGACCTTAGTGTTTTTCTCAATGGCGCTACCGGCAGAAATGTATTGCTTTCAGGTTTTGGCAGATGGGCCAACAGGGACAATTTTACAGAATATATGAAAAATGCTTGGACGCCTGAAAAAGTGGCAAGCGGGGAGAAGATCGTTTACCCACGACTGGGCAACAATACAGCGAACTACCGGACCACGAATTATTGGATTGAGGATGGTTCTTTTTTGCGAATAAAAAATATAGAACTGGGATTTACCCTCCCAGAATATATTTCAGAACGGTTGAGTGCACAGTCCGTGAGGTTTTATGTGAGCGGTCTCAACTTATTTACGTTGGACAAGCTTCCTAATGATGACTTTGATCCTGAAACGGCAGCAGGGAGCAATATCAATTATCCCCTGATCAAATCATATAATGCAGGAGTCAGTGTGAAATTTTAATGCCCTTACGATTAAAAAGAACTGAAAGATGAAAATATTCAATAAATATACCAAGACACTGCTTTTTGTTTCCATGCTGGGCATGAGCAGTTGTTTAGATGAAATAAACGATGAACCAGTAGACAAGCTTACAGTGGACCGTCTGCTGAACAAGATCAATATCAGTAACTTTAGGGAGCGCTGCTATGATAATCTGAACAGCACTTTTCATAGTTACCATGGAGGTGAATTACTGGATGCATTTACTGATGACGGCTTCCGGGCGGGAACAGGTTTGGCATTTGATTGGCACAGCGGTTTATTGTCCCCGGATAGAAATATGTTTTCCAGTACACTTTGGAATTCCTATTGGCAAGGTATAAGGAAGTGTAACCTGGCCTTGGAATATTTGCCCCAATCAGAGGTTTCAGAAGAACTAATCTCAAAGGAAAATATTGCCAGATGGGTGGATGAGGCGAAATTGTTAAGGGCATGGTATCATTTTATGCTGATCAAAAATTTCGGCCCCATCCCATTTGCTGATGAAGCCTTTAATCCTGATTTTGTAGGTTGGGCAGACCTTGAGAGACCTACATATAAGGCCATTACCGACAGGTTGGTAGCTGAAATTGACGAAGTGATACAAGCAGGTCGAATTCCATTTAGGCAACCCGCTAACAATGAATTTGACAAAGTCAATATGGCGGTGGCTTATGCTTTAAAATCCCGTGTACTTTTGTTTAACGCAAGCCCCTTGAATAATCCAACAGGGGAAAGTCAACAATGGCAACTTGCTGCTGATGCTGCCAGACAAGCCATTGAGGCTGTCGGTGGAGAATATGATTTACTAGCTATGGCCGACTATAGTACCATGTTCAGCGAAGGGGCAAACGTACTCAATGCTGAAGTGATACTGAGGTCTTCCGCTAACGGGGCCGGAGAAATGAACGCCCAAAATGGGGTGGATTTGTCAGCCTATGGTTCTCCAACACAAAGTGCGAATGCTGGAGTGGTGCCTAGTCAGGAATTAGTGGACAGTTTTGAGTTATTAGATGGTAGCCTACCAGTATCGGCGTATAATAACAATAGCCATACTGATGTAAATCTTGCACCAGGATATAGCGAAAACCCAGGGGACAACCCTTATGCGAATAGGGATGCTCGACTTTCCCATGCCATTGTTTTTAATGGTGTGAATTATGGACGTTATAAAGGGATGGCTGCCAGTGAGCCAGATATAAGAATATATACTTTTGAGGGATTTCCAGGGACAGGTTTTAATGGAACTCCGACCTCTGACACGGAAGTAGACAAGCGAAGAAGTACCACCGGTTATTATGGCAAGAAATTCAGAAGTGCGAGTTATTGGGGATCTACCACAGGAGGGGCCAATGCCAATAAAGTATTTTTCCGCTTGGCGGAACTCTATCTTAATTTAGCGGAGGCGGAATGTGCATTAGGCAATTTAGGAGAAGCATCAGATGCCCTAAATACCATAAGACAAAGAGCAGGTCAGCCTCAAATCCAAGCCGTTCCCGGTTATGTCAACGATCAGGATTGGTTAATGAAAAGGATCCGAAACGAAAGGAGGGTGGAGCTTTGTTTTGAAGACCATCGTTTTTATGACCAGCGAAGGTGGAATATCTTAGATACCAATGGTGTAGTTACCGGAATGCGGATTACAAGCTCCGATGGTACCAAAAATGGTGTTTTTTCTTACGAAAGAGTAGCCATAGACGTACCTAGAAATGCTACATCTGATAAGTATTTGATGTTGCCATTATCGACCGAGGAGGTAAGGAGGTTGCCGGGAATTGGTCAGCCTTCCACATGGAATTAAACCTTATTAACTAGGATATAGGACGGAAATATACTTGTATATATTTCCGTCCTTTTTTATTGATTTATAAAACAATTATGAGGATTCATAACCTGAAACAAATAGCCGCTTTACTGTTTTTCACCGCTTTTTTTCAAAGCCATTGGAGCTGGGGCCAAGATAGGTTTATTTCGGACGATTGGGTCGCCACGGATGCATTAGGTAGAAAACTTCCATCTTATAAAGAAGTGGGAGCACTCAGAAAAGATAAATTGGTAGGGGTATTTTATTATATCTGGCATGGGGCACACAATGATAAGGTCTTCGACATCACTAAAATTTTGTCCGATCCATCCGGTGATTATGCATGGGGGCCAAAAGGGGCTTTTCACTTTTGGGCAGAACCTGAATATGGATATTACCGTTCAGAAGATCCCTGGGTAATACGCCAGGACCTTCAGATGCTCAGCAATGCCAAAGTGGATTTCATTTTTTTTGATGTAACCAATGGTTTTACTTACCTAAACACCGCCAAAAAACTGTGCGAAGTTTCGTTAGAAATGAGAAGGCAGGGAGTACCTACACCTGAAATTTGTTTTCTTTCCAATTCGAAAAGCGGAAAGGTAATGAATGAACTTTATGACGAGTTTTATGCTAAAGGTGAATTTCAAGAACTATGGTTTTATTGGGATGGAAAACCTTTGATAATGGGGAAAGAGGATGATCCGGTTTTACGTCCTGAGGTAAAGGATTTTTTTACGATAAAAAAAAGTTGGGCATGGACCAATTCCAAAGATGAGCCCAATCATTGGCAATGGTTGGATAAATATCCCCAAGCTTACGGCTGGAGTGATACTCGGAAGATTGCAGAGCAGATCACCGTGTCCACCGCTTCACACCCGCATCCCAATATCGGTAAAAGCTACCAGAATGGAGAACAGCCAAAGGTGAATGAACATTATGTTACAGAATACACAGATGAGGGCAGACAGTTTGCGGAACAATGGAATCGGGCACATTCAGTAAATCCCCAGGTCGTAATGGTGACCCAATGGAACGAATGGGTGGCACAACGGTTTGTATGGGATGAAAAAATGGATAAAAGTTACCAAGGGATGTATGCCGGTCGTCCTATTCAAATTGGCGATAGCTGGTTTGTAGATGCCTTTACCAAGGAATTTAATCGCGATATAGCTCCAATGAAAGGTGGGTATTCAGATAACTACTATTATCAATTAGTGGCTAACATTAGAAAATTTAAAGGCATGGAAAAGCCTCAGCCCTATAATTCAGGAAAAGTGAAAGTAGATGGTCATTTTGATGATTGGGAGGAGGTTTTTCCTGTATTTTATGATCCAGAAGGAGATGTTGTTCATCGTGATTTTTCAGGTTATGATCCAACAATGAAATACACCAATTATTCTGGAAGAAATGATATCATTGAATCCAAAGTGAGTGATGATAAGGAAACAGTCTACTTTTTTGTAAAGACAGCAAATTCTTTGAGTAGACCCTCTGATGAAAATTGGATGCTTTTATTTATTGATGTGGACCAGGATAAATCCACAGGATGGGAAGGATATGATTTTCTAATCAATCACGGAAAGGTGGAGGGGACCCATAGCACCTTAAAAAAATGGAACGGAAATACTTGGGAATTCATGGAGCACCTACCTATTGGTACTAATTCAAACAGTTTGGAGTTAGCAGTGTCCAGAAAGGCCTTGGGTATCAGTGGAAAGAAACTTGCCTTTCATTTTCATTGGTTGGATAATCCCCAACACTTAAATGATATGACGGCTTTCTTTTTGGATGGAGACGCTGCACCGGACAGGAGATTTAATTATTCATATTCTCCCCCTGATTGATAGCGGAATATAATACTTCCATTCATTCATGAATGGGAAGAATTAATGCTTGAACCGAAAAAAATCCCCAACCGCATATGATTGGGGATTTTTTAGGTTTTTTGTACCAACCTATCCCAAATGATTGAAATGATGAGTGAATTTTAAACCAATAGTCCCATAGGCTATCATACTTATCATCGGGTTTTAGAAGAAAGTCTAGTAGGGATATCATTTGGGTCATTATAATCATCCCCCGTTCTTTTTCGCCAATGATACAGCACTTTTCTTAATTTTTCGATTTTAGCCTGATAGGTTTTATCATTGGCCAAATTATTCAATTGGCCGGAATCGGTTGCCATATCATATAACTCCTCAGCTGGACGCCCTGATTCCAACATCAGGAGGGCATTATATTGGCTGGGAAAAAGCTCCTTCGCTCTTAATGTAGCAACATAACTCTTGTTTCCCCAAGGTTTTTCTTCTCTCAGGTCAGCGGGAAGCAGATAGGCTTTATCTGGCATAAGGTTAAGGATATAATAGTATTGGCCATCGAAGACGGCCCTGCTGGGATAGTGTTCTGCCCTTGGGGGGCCATGGGAATTGTGCTCGGCAAAGATATATTTTCTATTGGGTACCTGCTTTTTATTGCCAATTAGTAGGTCTTTTAGTGATTTTCCTTGTACGGTGGAGGGGATAGGCAGCCCTGCGAAATCAAGGATGGTGGGCATGATGTCCACATGAGAAATAAGGGCATCTGAAATGATGTTCTTCTGGATGTTTGGACCTTTCCCTATAAAGGGCACATGCATTCCAGCATAGTAGGGGGAGGCTTTCGCTCGATGATAAGGTTCTCCCTGATCGCTGGTATAAATGATTATGGTATTCTCATAGATGCCTTTTTGCTTCAATACCTCCATGATAGCACCCACACAAGCGTCAGCCAACTGAATGCACCCAAAATATTTGCTAAGATCTTCTCGTATGAGTGGAGTGTCTGGCAGGTAATCGGGAACTGCAATTTCATCCGGCTTGGTCAAGTATTGGGGGAACTTTTTCATATGGTGGTCAAAGTTCCTGTGTGGGGGACTAATATTGGCCTGAATGAAAAATGGTTGGCTGCCAGATTCTTCAATGAATTGGGTAATTACTTTTTTATACTTTTCTGGATCATGATGGACAGGGTTTCTGCTACTGTAAGGGAATTTCCAAGGCGGACTCATATGAAATTTCTGGGTGATGGCCGTATAGTAATTATGGGCTTTTAAAACCTCAGGGAGGGTCTTGATATATTCGTGTACCCCCACCTTATCTACTGTGGATGATTGCCGGCCAAATTCCGTATCGGGATCTGATAATTTGGGAGTGATGGTATTTCTCCAATGGCCGTTAGCATGGGGATACATTCCGGTCATAATGGAGCTTCTACTAGGTGAACAAGAAGCCACAGTGGCAAAGGAATTGGTGAAAAGTACGCCTTCCCGGGCCAGTCGGTCCAGATTGGGCGTATGAATGCCTTTGGTGCCTAATGCTGAAAGATGAGCCCCTTGATCATCGGTCAAAATAAAAATAATATTGGGTGATTTAGCCGATTGACTTGGCTGACCGTTGGAATGGGGAGTTAGGAGAATAAATAGAGGGAAAATAATTGATAAAAGTAAGTTTTTCATGTTAGGCTAAATTGGCAAGTGGATGGATTTATAGCAACCTCTTGCCTTATGCTTTTAATTATTGATAATGGTCAACCCTTCTGGGGCTTGGATCTGTGATGAGATGCTACCGTCACTGTTTTTGGTGTGTTTTACAAATAGCACCCCAAATTTGGTCGGATAACTGCCTTCCACCCATTCAAGGTCTCCAAGGTGGGGGGAGATCGTAACCGTATTCCCTGAATCCGTTATGGTAATACCTAATACGTGTTCTGAAAGCCATGCCGTGGGGCCTGAAGCCCAGCCATGGCAGAGGGAATGCCTGTAACCAACATAACAGTAATCGCCGTATGCTCCGTGAACATCCACTTTTCCAGCTTTAGGCAGCTCATCTATTCTTCCTGCATTTTTGGCCCATTCCAGGTTAAAATCTTCCCAGAAGGTGGTGGCCCCTAGGTCCAACATTCCTCCCCAATAATCTCGGATCACATCCATCGCCCCCGTATAGTCACCGGCCATAGCCCTTGCCTGTAGAACGTAATAACCATAAAAGGTGGAAACCCCTGAATTGGGATCCTTGGATAACCACTTATTGTTTACTTTTTCGGCATCCATTAAACCGGATATGGCCAATAATGCTGCCGCAGATTTATTTCCATTCGGATCAGGGACATGCTTTTTCAGTTTTTCAATGGTCTTTTTATAACCTTTAATATGTTCAGGGTGTCCAAGGAGATTGGCCAGATCTATTCCGGTTCTGAAAACCATGACCATTAGACTTTGGAGCCCTGCATGTACCGCTTCTTTGTTGGGACTGGTTGGCCAATCTAAGAAACGCCCCTCCAATGTTTCCATTCCATTTTCATCAATGTTTTGTTCCAATAATTCCAGCAACTCGAAGATGTAGTTTTCATGCTTTTTCAAATAAGTCAGCTCTCCGTAGGCTTTGTACCATTCATGTTGTATCAATATCCACCAAATGGAGTAGGAGCTGATTCCGTTCATCCAAGAAGGTAAATCAGTGATGCCCTGGATCAGATCGAGGCTTTTTGGTACCACTTCATTGGCACCAAAAACAGCCTTAATGGTCATTACTTCCGGATGCATATCACCTACCCAGACCAAGCGGTCTCTTTTAATGCCATCCCATAAATAATCCTGCATATTCAGGTGAACAGTGTAGGCACCGGTTTCCCAAATTTTGTTCAGGCGGTCATCATTAGATTTAAAGCTTCCAAGGTAGGGAATGTCCCGATAGATGGAAATGGCATTTACCTCTTTAAGTTGGAGAGTCCTGTCCTTGTCCAATAATTCAACCCTGGCAAACCTAAAGCCGCTGTTGCCGATTTCTGTTTTGCCCAACCAAGGAACCTGAACGGTTGTTTGACGGATGGCGTGTTCATTGGTAGCAGAGGATCCCACTACATCAGACATGGCTTCAGAAACTGATTCCCCCAAGGTGATTTTTAGTGTAATAGGGGTTTTGCCCTCAAACATACCGGTGACAATTTGAAGTCCACCATGTAATTCTTTTCCAAAGTCAAGTAGGAAGGCGGGATTGAGGTCTTGATTTCCTTGTAGGGTACAGGTGTTTTTGCCTACTAAATCAGCCTGACCATTCCCCGGCTGAAGAAGGCCTTCAATATTGTGTATTGTACTGTCACTGGATACCCATAAGATTTTTTGTGGTGTAACATATTCACGCACACGGTTATCTTTAAAGCTATGGGAAGCCTGAGTATCTTGTCCCATGACCTGACTACCCAATAAAATCAATAAAAAGGATACAATGTATTTTAAAATAGACATGAGTTTTATGCTAATTTGTAGTGCTTGATGCGATAATTTGATAAGTGCCGGCTTCATAATTACCGATAAAGACAAAGTTATCCTTAGTATTTTTAAATGAACCTACCTGATTGCCATTGAGGGTGATGTGTTGCTCACTCGAATGAACGGGAACATACACGGCTCCGGTGCAATTTTGGGGTATCGTTATTTCCCATGTGAATACTCCATTTTCATTGGTCCAGCTACTTTTTACTTCTCCATGTCGAGAGACATGGCCTGTTTCAACTTGTTTTATAAATTGGGTCAGGTAGGGTTTGAAAATGATTTTTTCAAAGCCAGGAGCGTCTGGACTTGGGTTAATTCCTCCCAATCCGAAATAAAACCAAGCATCATAGCCCCCTTGCATGGGGTGACTGTGGGAACGGCCGTTATAAAGTGCTGTTGAATCAAGAACAGGTAAAACCTCCCAAAGGGTAGTAGCATCATATTTCTCCCACATATAGGCAAAACTCCCGTATCCCTTTTTGGTAAGAAGGCGATATACTTCTTTTTCTTGACCATTTTCACTCAATACTTTAAAAATACGACTCAAACCAAATATGCCTGTGGTCAAAAATCCGTCACCGTTTCCATGGATATCTTTTACGATAGATGCCGCTACTGATTTTTTCAAATGCTCAGGGACAATACCAATATCCAGGGCAAGGGCATTGGCAGTTTGGCTTCCATAAGTGCTTTGATCCAAATCAAGAAACGCTTCATTAAACCGAATAATTAATTCTTCTAACTGTTTTCTGTATTTAAACACATCTTGTTTTTTCCCCAGCACATTGGCTGCCTCTATCATTAGTTTGACATCCAATATATGAAAAGCACTGGAACTGATCGGAACGGGGCATTCAATTCCTCCGTTTCCAGAAGGAGGGCACCAATCACCCAAACCATGCGTGATTATACCATTTACATTTTTCTCATGGACATAATCGGTCCAGTTTTTCATGTCTGGATAAAAAGTCTCCAAAATTTCTTTTTGTCCGTAATACAAATAGAGATACCACGGGATTTGTACCTGGGCCGTTCCCCAATCTGGTGAAGCGGTCCCGCTGGTTCTTCTTCCGGGTACGATCATCGTAGGAATACCAACTGGTTTCATGATGATACTTCGGTCATGAAAACTTTCTCCAAAGTAAAGTTCTCTTTGAACATTCCTTCCCGAGGAACGCATATCGAACATGTATTTGGTAAGGAAGAGTCTGGCATCCATATTATAGGTCAAAGCATGGATAACAGCGTGGGCATCTCCTGTCCATCCGCACTTTTCGCGATGCGGACAATCTGTCGGTATTCCCTGCATGTTTCCTTTGATGGTCCAAAGTGCCAGTTCATGAAGCTTATTAAGATTAGGCTCTGAAGAAGTAAAATGACCTGTCAGGTCCATTTTAGAATAGAGCACTTTTCCTTTTAGGATATCTAGGCCCGGCTTTTCCTTTAACCCGCTGATCTCCACATACCTGAAGCCATGGTAAGTGAACCTGGGTTGCCAATATTCGGTGCCTGAACTTTTGAAAATGTATTTACAGGTTTGCACATGTTTTGTCGCTTTGACTCCGGTAGATGTGGGATCTATATTGCCTGCACTGTCGATTTCTTCAGCAAAACGTAGGGTGATTTCCTGGCCTGGGCTTCCCTTTAGCTTTAATGAAGTCCAGCCTGTGATGTTTTGTCCCATATCTAATACGTAGACACCCTGCTGCGGCTCTGTTATATTTATTGGATTTACTACCTCCATTTCCTGAATGGCGGGAAGGTATTGTTGTAATAAATTGGATGGATGTTTATGGGCCAATAGGGCGTTTCTCCATTGTATTTCAGTGGTTTCTCCTACTTCCTTTCGGGCATCATAGTGTTCTCCTGCATAGATATTGGAAAACGTTATAGGACCAAATTTCCATTTCCAGGAGGTATCCGTCTCTATCACTTCCCTGGATCCGTCTGTATACTGTAAAACTAGTTGGGCTATGAACACGGGATGGCCATATATCATGGATTTTCCCCAAACGACATTTTGGTTATACCAGCCGTTACCGAGCATGATTTGCAGGATGTTTTGATCCTTCAGCTGCATCGGGTCCAGATCAAAAGCCGTATAGAAAGTATAATCTTCGTAATTCGTTTGGGCAGGATCCAAAACATGCTTTCCGATTTTTTGCCCATTGATAGAGGCTTCGTAAAAACCTGGAGCAGCAATGTACAGCCTGGCATTTGCCAAGGTTCTTGATCTATCTTGTTTAAATGTTTTTTGAAATACAGGCAAAGCAGAATCTGGGTGATAGTCATAACTTATCCAGGTCCCATTCCAATCTTCTGGATAGTCCAATGGAGCATAAAAGGAATTAGCATAGGTATCCAGTACAATTTCTTTTTCATCCCAAGTACTTACTTTTACGGTGTATTGTTCTCCTGAAGTTAAGTCTGGGCCTGCATACATGATATCCGTATGGTGGGTAGATTTTTCTTTTTTACCTTTCCATATTGTTTTTCCTTCTTTTTGGATAAGGATTTGAAAATAGGCTTGGTTGGATCCAGGCCAGCTGAATCTTGGGAGCTGATCTATATTGGAAATGAAATCAACTTGAACAGATTTATCTTCCTCCACCGATGAGCTGGTACCTTTGCATGCAATACCACTCCCCAGCAGGACTAAAATCCCCAATATTTGGATGAATACTTTCAATTTAATTGGCCTTTAGGGTTAATCAATTTCGTTAATTGTCACGGGGCCCAACAAACCAGAGGAATGAGGATTTTCATTTGCTTTGGCGTCATTTACGGAAGTCCACGTGTAGCGTTGGCTTTCTGGCAATTGGAGATCTCGGATAATTCGGTTTCTCCACAGATTGGCGACCTTTATTTCGAGAATATTTTCTCCCTTTTTCAGTGCATCCGTAATGTCCAAAACATGAGGCTTTATCCAAGTTGTGCCCACTTCCTGGCCATTGAGGCTTACCGTGGCCATGACACTGACCTTGCCAAGATCGATTTGATAATGGATGTCGTTTTTAAGCTCGGATAGAGTAAATGTGGTTTTATAATCTGCCGTACCTGAATAATATTTGACCGAATCATTTTCAAAATCAGTCCAATCCATCAATTGTTCAACCTTTACAGGTTTTTGGAGACCGATGTCCTTGTTGTTAAATGCTAAGGTCCATTCGGAATCAATGGTCTTTACCACCTGGCTTTTTGGAAAATTCTCTTTATAGTTGTAGGAGGAATTTTGCTCTTCCTCAGTGAATACAACAAACCAGCTTTCTAAAGCTTCAAACTGCAGAGGAACTTCTATTCCCTCTTCGGTTTCTTTAAACTCGGGTAATTTTCTGATCTCGCCGGTCACCGCATTCCATAGTTCCGGAAGCTTGTTTTTCACCTTGAATGTCACCTTGGTTGCAACTTTGTCCTCACTTTGGTTGGTAAGGAAATAGATGTCCAAATTAGGGGCTTGTCTGTGTGTCCAAAGCACAGGGGCATCCTCTGGCAAAATGACATCTTTGTGTATGTCCAAGTGATCTAAGGCCTTTAGTAAAGAAATATTATCCATCACAAAACCCTGTCCCACTGATCTTATCAACTCTTGGTCATAATAACCTTCACTACCCCATAATTTGTCAGCAGAACTTTTGACCGCATTGTCTGATTCGGGATAATTTTGAAGACTGGGAGATTGGATTGGTTTGGGGCCATAAATGGCAAGGCCATCGTGGACCATCTGTTCTAATTTAGTAATCAATTCCGGTGTCATGGTTTGGATTGGTGGAAGCACCAGCAGACCATAACTCATGCCATCAGGTAAAGTTAACCTACCGTCCACGACTTGTACTCTTTCCAAGAGTACTTCAGCATTGATATAGTCATAAGAATATCCCTTTGGTAATTCCGGTTGCCTAATGCCGGTCATCACAGGAGCGTCTTCCCCTATGAAATAGGCCACATCAGCCGCATACTTACCTTTGGTAAGCATATGTTGACTCCTTCTGATGTAATCCATCCAGGATTTTGATTGCTCAAACCAGGTATTATGCCGGTTAAATTCGGTACTGAACCAAGCGTTTACCCCCGGTTTTCTGTTATCATCAGGTTGTTGTATGTAGAGATGCAGAACAAAATGATTGATGCCTTCGGTAAAACTCCAATCACCTCGTTTTTTAAGTAATGCGGGATGTCTCAAATAAGAGCTGTGGGCCGCGGTAAATGCCTCGGCTGAGGTAACTGGTTTTCCATAGATATGGGCAGCGGAAGAAGATGCCTTGCATTCAATATTTCCCAAAGCCCCTTCGTTCCAAAATTCACCGCTGACTAAATTGGACTGTCCTCCATACATCAGGAATTCGGAGGGAAAACCCCAATGTCCATAATTTTCCAACCATAACTTCAGGCCATTTTCATTGCTGATTTTTCTCAATCCACCTACATATTCATAGGCCACCTGATCCGCTACAAGCCTTCTCATATCCCATAGAAATCTCTCAGAATGCTGGACACTATTGATTATTTTACCAGAATAAACTGGAAGAAAAGGAACCGGGTCATAACCATACTTTTCTTGGAACTCACGCGCAAAATCATCAGTCCAGTTTTGTGAGCCCATTTCATAGCTATCGGCAATCACGTATTTAAAGGCAGATTTACTGTCTTCGGGCAATCTTTCAAGCAATTCCCCTACAAATTGTTCGAAATGAAAGCGGATGAGTTCCTCACTCATTTTATCGATTTCATAACCCCTTCCTTGCGGTGCGGATGGTGCATTTTTGGTGCCTGTGGGAGCCATTCCAAAACGATATACCGTCCATTCTCCTTCAGGGGCATCCCAATTCAATGTTCCGTTGCCATTCATTTTACTGCTTAGGTTGAGAACTTCATCGGCTTGCATTAAGGAATTTTGGGCCACTTCACCTTGGTTCGATACCCATTGGTAGCTTGACCAGTCAGGGGTGGGAGTAGGGTGCATTTTTGCCATTTGTTTTTCCACATAGTGGTCCAGAGTAGCTTCCTCAGATATAACAATTTCTGAAAACCCCGCCTCTTTAGCTCCTTTAAAATTGGTGCAGGTAAGAAGAAATTCATCGGTTACCGGCCCGTTGATGGATAGAGCAACCTGCCCTTGGTTTGCCGCTCCTACATTGATGTTCATATTGCTGCGATCAAAAGTGAACCGGCGGATTAACCGGTATTCATTGTCAACTTTCCCTTCCAATTGGCAGTCACATTTTATGGGTTTATCCCCAGGAGTAAGGGATAGGCTTTTTGCCTGTATGGGTCGAGCGGTCTTGACCCTTATTTGGTAGCTGCTATTTTGGGAAAGCTCAAATGAAGGTGTTGTCGAAAGCTTTCCGTCTGACCAAAAGTGCGTGTTATTGACAGCAGGAGAAGCTGTAAATTGGGTGTTATTTGCAGAAGTAGTAAAAAGCTCCCCATTTTCTTTAACGGCAAGAACATAAGTATCCTGAAATTCCTCCGTAGGTTGGGGAAGGGAAACAACAATGTTCTTTCCTCCGGCTATGGGCGTTTGTGAGTAAACTGTATACCTCATGGCCATCTCAGGTCGGACCCATGGCCCCCCTGACTGGCTCCATCCCGGGCAATTGAATAAACCGATGTCCACACCCAGTCTTTTGCCTTCCTTTACGGTATGTACCAAAATGTCCCACCATTCTTCACTGAAAAGTGGAACAGGACCATCTACGCCATTAGGGTTGATGTTGCCGATGAGCGCAGCACCAATACCCACTTTTTTCATGGCTTCCAAATCCTTGGTTACCCCTTCTTTTGAAATGTCATCATTGATCCAATACCAGTAGCACCAAGGTTTAACGCTATCGGGGGGAGTAAGGAAACCTTCAGCTAGACTGTTATAATCGATTTCTTCTGTCTTCAGTTTCTTAGAAATGGTCTGACAGGCTAGGTTCAGCCACAAAAGCAAACCAAAGGATAAAAAGTATTGGAAGTATTTTCTAGATAAAATATCCAGTTTCATAAACGAATTTTTTTAATGGGCCTATTGATAAATTGGTGTTTTTGGGTATTACAACTGTAAATGTATTAGTACTAAATTAACAGGTTTGATTTCTTTAAATTATCCTGTCTTGTACCGCCTCAAATTACGCACGGTATTTTAAAATGATAAGTGGTGGTTTGAAAGGGGAATAATTAGGCTTTAATGTATTTGATGTTATACGAAGCATAGAAAAAACCGAAACTGTCCAATAAAGCAAAGGAGAGTTTCGGTTTCAATTTATAATGTTCAGTATTATCTGCTCTCTTGATTTTTGATGGCTTCAGAATTATGTAAGCCTTTGGGAGGTATACCGATATCCTGAGGACGGTATTTTAAAGGATCAAAATCTGGATTGGGTGCAGGAGTGATGGCCTCAGCATCTCGCAAATGATTTTCTATCATCTGGTCTAACTTCTTTACTTTTTCAGGGTATAAACCTGCGAGGTTGATCGTTTCACTGATATCCCATCTAAGGTTATAAAGTAGGTAATCATGCTGGCCATTTTCACCTTCAAAGAATAGGCGGATCAGTTTCCAGTCGCCATCATGAACAGCCACTGAAGGCGGAAGCCAATCCGGAACTTTTGGCGTGTGAGGGAAATATGTAAAAATTGGTTTACTCTCTGTTTTTTCTCCTTTCAATATTGGTGTTATGTCATTTCCATCAATAGAATAATTTTTGGGCTGTTGGATCCCCAACTGATTCAAAATAGTGGGATAGAAATCGGTAGATTGGATAAGGGCATCTGTAAGGGTGCCTGGTTCTGTAAGTCCCGGCCATACTATAATGCAGGGAACCCTGATACCACCTTCATACATGCTGGCCTTCCCCCCCCTTAATGGCCTGTTGCTGGTCGGGGCATTTAGCACCTTCTCACCTGAAGGAAGTTCATCGACGATTCCATTATACATATTACCGCCATTATCACTGAAAAATATTATGGCCGTTTCGTCTGCAATGCCCAACCGCTCCACTTCATCCAGCAACCTGCCCACAGACTGATCCAAAGAGTGCACCATAGCCGCATAAGTGGGAGAGTGCTGGGGATCGCTAAGGTCCATTTTGGTCTGATAATATCTAATAAGTCCCTCTTTAGCATCAAAAGGAGCATGGACAGAGAATTGCCAGTAGTTCATGAAAAATGGTTTTCCTTTCTCCTGTTGTCTCATCCAATCAATCGCTTCATCTGTCATACGGTCCTCAATGTGCTCACCAGGATAGTTTTCTTTGAAACCTGGAAACTTCCACGGGGCCACAAAGCTTCCTGCTGGCCCTGGGCCATGCCAATGTGGAATATCTTTATCAAAACCATGCTCCAAGGGAGAGTAAGGCTCCAAGCCAAGGTGCCACTTTCCGAAGTGAGCGGTGGAATATCCAACTGATTTTATGAGCTTGCCCAAGGTGGGAAGCTCGTTATCTAACCTTGATACCGATTCTGTAATGATCGCCTTGCTTCCTGGAGCCGCATTGTTGGCCAACTGGGCTTTTAGCAAAACCTTATTAGTATGTGCAACAGGTGCCGTAATTCCGGTTCGCGCAGGTGTTTGACCGGTAAGGATACTCGCCCTGGTGGGAGAACATAATGGACTTGCGGCATATGCCCGGGTAAATGTCAGGCCTTTTGCGGCCAGTCTCTCCAGATTTGGAGTTTCATAAAAATCCGTTTTCCCGTACAAGGTGACATCACTCCATCCCAGATCATCAGCAAGAATAAATATAATATTTTTAGGTTGCTTATTTCCTTGAGCACTAACGCTAAAGAATGTAAAAAAACAACTAGCAGCTAAAGCAATGTGCCTTATTTTACTTCGTAAGTTCATTTTTGTTTTTGGTTATTTGTTAATGACTGTTCCTGTAGTTCGGTAGTGGCTAAGCAAATCCACATATTTTTCTTCTCTCACCTCATTTTTGGGATTATAAGATGGGTTGGGGCTCGGCCAATACCGAGGAGCTACATTGTTATCCAACCAACCAATTAGTTGTGCAAAAAGGAGGTTGGTAAGCTCGGTCTTCTTTTCGGACAAATTTTGTTTTTCAAAAGGGTCCTGCTCGATATTATAGAGTGAAATCCTGCCGTGCCAATCATAAATCAACTTATAATCTCCTTTTCTAATCGCAGAATGAGGGGTTAAGGGAAAACCATCTTTGGGATTATTATAGATCACATTGAAAGGGTAATGCCAATAGTGCGTAGTTTTGGTATAGGTTTTCTGCTCGTTATTATGATCACTCAGGAGAGTAAATAAACTTTCGCCGTCCAATGTTCTTTCTGTGACAATTTTCTGTGAAGGGTATCCTGCAGCGTCCAATAAAGTAGGAAAGATATCTGTACAATCTACGGGGATGTTTACCCATTTTTTTTCAGGAATATTCCCTTTCCACCTAAAAATCAACGGCACCCTAATCCCGCCCTCTGTGAGACATGCTTTTCCTCCCAAGAAAGGGCTGTTGTCTGTACCGTCACCTCTTGGGGTGACTTTGGAATCGATACCGCCATTGTCGGACATGAAAACCACCAAGGTATTATCGTCTATGTTCAGTTCATCCAACTTATTCAAGATGGCACCAACGGATTCGTCCAAGCTTTTGATCATACTGGCATAAATTGGATCGTGGTGGCCATTCCAGCCTCTGGTATCTTTTTGATCAAAATGGTTAATGATATCTTGAGGACCTTGGTAGGGGCTGTGAACGGCAAAATGAGAAAAGTAAAGAAAAAATGGTTTATCTTTTTTATTTGCTTCTCTTTCAATAAAGCTTAATGCTTGCTTGGTCAAATCATTCGTTAGGTATTCTTCTCCAGTTTCCATCCCTGAATTGCCTATTTCCAGTTGATTTTGAGGAATTGCAGTAAAGGGACCTTTGGTAGTTATATTCCACGCCTTTTTCCAGTTGTAATAAGCTGATCCTCCTGCATCATACCAGGCAAGAGGTTCAAAGCCCTGGTCGGCCGGTTGGTATCCCTCGGCGCCGAAACCTCCAACGTGCCATTTGCCAATAAAAGCAGAATGATAATCCTTTAGGGCTTCAGCAATGGATAATTCATCTTGACCATTGTCATATTCTGTGCCTGATGGCACTGCGGAATTGGATGTTCCATTAAGAACCGCTTGTTCTATATTAATATTATCGGAATGACTTAAAACGTCATGGGAATAGTACCCATTTGGTGCTTTCATGTCCTGATTGTAGTAGGTTTCCCTTGGCGGCATCGCCGTTGTAAATCCCATTCTTCCAGCATATTTACCCGTCAGTAGACTGGCACGGGTAGGGGAGCAAAGTTGGTTGGCATAGGCCTGCAAAAAAGAAACTCCTTCCTGCATCATACGATCCAAATTCGGCGTTTCATAGAACATCTCTGCGGTGTCAGTGCCCAATATTTTATGGGCATAACCTTGGGTGTCCATTATCCCAAAATCATCCGCCAAAATGAAAATGATGTTAGGTCTTTTGGCCTTTTCGCTTGTTAGACCGGCTTGGGAATTGTTGCAGCCAAAGAGATATGGTAACAACAATAGAATGCTTAGTGTTTTTATTACTTTCATAAATTATTGGGGGATGATTTCTTTAAAATAATCTGTTCCTTTGAGCATGTCCTCAGTATGGGGATGGGGCTCCCAAAGATGTTTTTTCCCCAGGTCATAATCAGGGTTGAGAATAGGCATGGCCGCTTGGACATCCTTTCTCCATTCTTGAAGGAAACTAAATAGTTTATCTCTAATGCCCTGCTTTTCAATTGAAAGGTCAGTAGTTTCCCCAATGTCTTCTTTTAGGTTAAAGAGCTTGACTTGATCTCCCTCCATAAAATGGATAAGCTTCCAATCACCCATACGGATCGCACTGGCAGGACTAGCATGGTGATATACTGGATAGTGCCAGAATAAGGTTCTTTGCTCCTTCGGCTCATTGCCATGAAAAATGCTTGTAAGGTCAATTCCATCTACCATTTGTTCCTTAGGTAAAGGAGCTCCTGCCATAGTTAGGAAAGTTGGGAAAAAGTCAATGCTGCTGACAAGGACATCTGACTTGGCCTTAGCTTTGATCTTGCCTGGCCACCTGACGATCATTGGTTCGCGGATACCTCCCTCGAATAGGGTCCCTTTCTCCGCCCTTAACGGTGCATTTGAACTGGCAATGTACTTAAGCGTGTCTTTTTCATAATAATGAAGGCTTCTTTTATCGATCAAAGGGATTTCATCAAAGCGTTTGATCAAACCTCCATTATCAGAGAAGAAGACAATAATGGTGTTTTCAGTAAGTCCTTCCTTGTCAAGTTTATCCATGATGCTTCCCACACTACGATCAAGGTGCTCAATCATGGCAGCATAAATGGCATTGGAAGGATAGTTCTTGGCTTTGGGTTTTTTGAGGTATTTATGGATCAAGGTGGAGTCCGCATCCAACTGCACATGTACATCATAATGCGCCAAAAAGAGGAAAAAAGGACGCTCCTTATTTTTTTCGATAAAGTTTATGCTCAGTTCAGTTAGGGCCTCCGAAAGGACTGTCCCTTTGGGAAATTCCTGTGCAGGATACATCTTTTCTCCAAAACTGAAAAATCCACCACCTCGGTAAACTACACTTTCATCATATCCTTGATTTTTGGGAAAGTGCTTTTCTTGTAAACCCAAATGCCATTTACCAAAGTAACCTGTACGATATCCTGCCTGCTGAAGCCCTTCCCCAATGGTAATATAGCTTAGGGGCAGGTACTGGGTTTTGTTGGCAGGTACCTTTAATTTTTCATAGGGCCGCCAATGACCGGGAAGAAAGTCGTTAATCCCAATTCGCGCAGGATATTGGCCCGTTTGGATACTGGCACGCGTTGGAGAACACACTGGATTGGCTGCATACGCATTGGTGAAAAGCATTCCCTGATCCGCTAGTTTAATAAGGTTGGGTGCTTCATTAAATTGGTTTCCGTAAATGGGAAGGTCCGACCAGCCAAGAACATCGGCTAAAATAAATTCAATATTGGGTGGTTGGTCGGTAATATATGCTTTACAGCAGAAGCTGGTAAGCGTTAAAAGTATTAATGTGCTGAGAATTTTGAAGTAAAACATGTGGGTAGATGATTAATTTGTCTAAAGCCTTCATTGCGGAGTAAAATGCTTTCTTTCTCTACTTGAAGGGGGGGGGGGGGG
>NZ_BAAHAP010000062.1:0-33105 GCF_054777495.1 Echinicola sediminis
CACCATGAAGAGGAGCATCATGATGTAGATTATGGTAATTTCTCAAAAAAGCAGTTGATTGCGGCGTTGAAAGAGCAGATAGAGAAAGGGAACTTCATCAAGTCTGATAGTATTGTCAATGATATCAAAAGCCACTTTGAAGAAGACCACTATAATAAGGAAAAAGACGTAGCCTTAAAAAGTTTTATAGAAGAGGGAGGAAGTACGGATGATTTTCAGTACCGTCAAAGTGAAGATGATAAAATATTTTTTGCCCTTTTCGGTGATTTTAAAAACAGGAGGTCAGAGCAGATCAAAAACCTGGAAAAGGAAAAAGAGAAAAATCTGTATGCCAAAAACCATATCCTAGAACGCCTTAGGGAGTTAGTGGATGGGGAAGAGACTACGCATAGCATCAGTACCATAAAGGAGATCCAGAAAGAATGGAAGGAGATCGGTGCGGTGCCCGGTGCACAAAATAAAAACCTGTGGGCATCCTACAATGCTTTAATGGACCGGTTTTATGATAACCGAAGTATCTATTTCGAACTAAAGGAACTAGACAGAAAGAAAAACCTCGAAAGTAAGCTTGAGCTTTGTGAGAAAGCGGAAGCATTGGACAAAGAAGAGGACCTAAGGGGAGCAATCAAATTGCTTAATGAACTTCATGAGGAGTTTAAACATATAGGGCCGGTGCCACGAGAGGAGCAAGAGGAGATTTGGCAAAGGTTTAAGGGAGCTTCTGACGCTGTTTATGCGAAGAGAAAAGCCTATTATGAAAGCCAGAAAGAGGTTTTCAAAGAGAATCAGAGCAAGAAGGAGGCTTTGATAGGAAAGCTTGAAGAGTACAAAGACTTCAAAGCTAACAGGATTAAAGAATGGAATGCGAAGACGAAGGAGATACTTGAGATCCAAAAGGAATGGGAGGCCATAGGCCCGGTTCCTAGAGAATGTGGAAGGGAAATCAACCGAGCATTTTGGGGACATTTCAAGCAGTTTTTCCATAATAAAAACCTGTTCTTTAAAGAGCTGGATGAAATCAGAAGGATCAATAAGGAACGGGCAGAGGAGTTGATCAAAGTGGCTGAATCCTTAAAGGACAGTACGGATTGGCAAACTACTTCTAATGAACTGATCAAACTCCAACAAGACTGGAAAAAGTTAGGGCCTACTCCCGAAAAGGTGAGGGACGATCTTTATAAAAGGTTCAAGGCTGCTTGCGATACTTTCTTTGACAATAGAAGACAAGCCAATAAGGAAATCAACAAGGAGTTTGAGAAAAATCTGGAATTAAAAGAGGCGGTTTGTGACAAGATAGGAGCACTGTCCGGAACCGATGGGCTTACGGTAGAAAATCTTGAAAAATTAGTGGAAGAGTACAATTCCATTGGTTTTGTGCCAAGGAAGAGCATGAAGGATATTGCTTCGAAATTCAATAGTGCTGTAGAAGCTTGTGTAGAAGTGTTGGATACAGATGGGGAAAACCGAGAGGAATTCCTTTTCCGTCTTAATCTGAACAAAATCCAAGGTGATCCTAACAGTGATCGTGTGTTCAACAAGAAAGAGCACGGTATCAGAAAACAGATTTCAGATTTGGAAAATAACATAACTCTGTGGAAAAATAACCTTGAGTTTTTTGCCTCTTCAAAAACTGCTGATAAGTTAAAGGATCAATTCGATCAAAAAATTGAGAAGGCGGAAGAAGAGATTGAGAAACTGAAAAAGAAGCTTTCGATATTACGGGAATTTTAAGTTTCTAGCTGTTAGGGAGATAAAAAAGTCTCCCTAATTTTTTTGCCATTTCATTTGGGTTCAAATGCCTATACTTCTATATTTGCACTCGCAATAAGGGAAAAGCCCAATGCAAAAAGTCTTCACATTCCGATTATTTGGATGGTAGCGCACAAAGCCTCCTTATCCCGATAGTCATCGGGATGGTAGAGCAAAAAAGCCTCCTTAGCTCAGCTGGTAGAGCAACTGACTTGTAATCAGTAGGTCGTTGGTTCGATCCCGACAGGAGGCTCAAAGGCATCTGTTGCGGCAGATGCCTTTTTTTATTTATGGCAACTTTTTTCGTTTACATATTGTATTCCCGCGCGATTGATAAATTTTATATCGGCTACACCAGTGACCTGGACAAGCGCTTGGACCAGCACAACCATCATGTCTTTAAGGATTCGTTTACCAAGAGGGCCAAAGACTGGGAGATTTACTTTAGTATATGCTGTACCAGCGAACAACAGGCGAAAAAGATTGAAAGGCACCTCAAAAAGAACAAGTCTAGAAAGTACCTGGAAAACCTCCGGCAATACCCTTCGATATCAGGAAAGTTAAAGATCAAGTACTGTTGAAATATCCAAAAGCCTCCTTATCCCGATGAATATCGGGATGGTAGAGCAACTGACTTGTAATCAGTAGGTCGTTGGTTCGATCCCGACAGGAGGCTCAAGGGCATCTGTTGCGGCAGATGCCTTTTTTATTTATGACAACTTTTTTCGTTTACATATTGTATTCCCGCGCGGTTGATAAATTTTATATCGGCTACACCAGTGACCTGGACAAGCGCTTGGACCAGCACAACCATCATGTCTTTAAGGATTCGTTTACCAAGAGGGCCAAAGACTGGGAGGTTTACTTTAGTATATGCTGTACCAGCGAAAAACAGGCGAAAAAGATTGAAAGTCACCTCAAAAAGAACAAGTCTAGAAAGTACCTGGAAAACCTCCGGCAATACCCTTCGATATCAGCAAAATTAAAAGTCAAGTACTGTTGAAATATCCAAAAGCCTCCTTATCCCGATGAACATCGGGATGGTAGAGCAACTGACTTGTAATCAGTAGGTCGTTGGTTCGATCCCGACAGGAGGCTCAAGGCATCTGTTGCGGCAGATGCCTTTTTTATTTATGACAACTTTTTTCGTTTACATATTGTATTCCCGCGCGGTTGATAAATTTTATATTGGCTACACCAGTGACCTGGACAAGCGCTTGGACCAGCACAACCATCATGTCTTTAAGGATTCGTTTACCAGGAGGACTAAATGATCATCAAGCCAAATAGTTTTGGGTACTGCTAATTGACGCAGACCTGTCAGCAATGCATATGGGGAACCAGCGGTCAATTTGGGATCAAGTGGAAAAGTTGGGGAGACAGGAATATTTTAGCTTTGTTATACCTTCTTTATCGTTCTTTTTTATTAACCACAGATGGATAAAGATAAACACAGATGCGGTTATCAGTCCATTAAAAATCTGTGTGCATCCTTTTTATCCATGGTTTATAATAACCTTATACTGATAGGAAAAGGGAAGTTTTATATCAGATTGATCTGTCCTTCAGGAATATTGCCTGATCCCCTTTTTCCTGAACAGACTATCTAAAATTTACGCTTGAAATTCCTCGCCCCCTGAAATATTGCTTGATCCTCAATTTGAAGGGTGTTTTGGTATATCTTGTGTGTTTGAAAACTTCTTGGAATAAGGATCGTTGTAATACCGTTGGTATAAAAGTGTTTTCCCTTTATAAATGCTACATTTAAATTTCGATTTATAATTCAAACCATATGAAGCTTAGCCCCCGAATACTTTTCTCTTTTTTATTTTCCTTGATTCTAGCCCCTGTTTTTGCAAAGAAAATTGATGATCATCCTTCATCGGTAATTTACCATCAGCTTTTGAAGCTGGCCGAAACCAAAAGGGTGTTGTACCTGGCGGCCCACCCTGATGATGAAAATACACGACTGATTGCATACCTTGGCAACAAAGAACATATGCAGGTAGGCTACCTTTCGCTTACCAGAGGAGATGGAGGTCAGAATCTTATTGGGAAAGAACTAGGTACAGAGCTAGGAATGATCAGAACACAGGAATTGCTTCGTGCCAGGGAAACTGACGGGGGACAACAGTTTTTTTCTAGGGCCATTGACTTTGGGTATAGCAAAAATCCCGATGAAACCTTAAACAACTGGGACAAGGACAAGCTGCTTTCGGATGTCGTTTGGGTGATAAGAAACTATCAGCCGGATATTATAATTAACCGGTTCAATACCACGCCAGGGATCACGCATGGCCATCATACTACTTCTGCAATACTTTCGATTGAGGCTTTTGAGAAAGCAGCTGATCCAAATGCTTTTCCAGAGCAGCTGGACAAAGTGGATGTTTGGAAAACCAAAAGGGTGTTTTGGAATGCCTATCATTGGGGAGCTCCATATGTACCTGAAGAAGGCAAGATCTATCATGCCTATGATACAGGAGAGTACGATGAATTGTTAGGGACGACCTATGCTGAAATAGCTGCAAGAAGCAGGTCAATGCACAAGTCCCAAGGCTTTGGTTCTACTGCATCTCTAGGAAAGTCGGAAGACTTTATTGAGTTGGTGGCAGGAGAGACTTTTGAGGAGGACCCCTTTGAAGGGGTAGAAAACAGATGGGACAAGCTTTCCAATGGTAATGAAATAAAAGAGCTGCTTGATAAGGCCATCGAGAAATTCAACTTTGTCCAGCTAAGAGATAATGTTCCCGTTTTTTTGGAATTGAAAAATGAGCTGGGAAAGCTACAAAGTAAGGATAAGTGGATTCGTGAAAAACAGCTTCTCCTTGATCAGCTCATTTTGAATCTATTGGGAATCGAGATGGAGTTTTTAGCAGAAAGGCAAGAGGCCAATTTAGGGGATGAAATAGGAGGGACACTGGTATTTAACAACCCTTCATCCAAGGACGTTATAGTGGAAAAGTTCGAAGTTTTGAATGGAAATCATACTTTGAACAAGCATGTATCGAACAACGAAGTGCTAAAGGAGGAGGTAAGGCTTGGATTTGAAAGTAGCCATCCTATTTCCCAGCCTTATTGGTTGGTCAATCGGCCGCAAGAAAATCTATATAGTGTGACAGAACAGGAGAAAATCGGCAAAGGTTTTAATGATCCTGCCGTGATGGGAAGTGTGTATTTTAGTGTGGAAGGCGTGGATTTTAAAGCGAAAGTACCACTGAAGTATAAGTATAATGACCCTGTGGAAGGGGAGGTCAACCAGCCTTTTGTACTTTTGCCCTCTATAAAAGTTTCGGTGGACCATGATCAGGTATATGCCCTGTCTGGCAGGCCTGCGGAGTTCAAAGTGACGGTGGCTTTTAGTGATGAAATGGTTCCAGGCAATCTTCATTTGGAGGGACTCCCTGATGAAGCCTATAAAATAAGAGAAGAAATCACCAGTGCGGTCAAGAAAGAAAAGACCTATTCACTAAGTATCAATGGCGCCGCTAAAATTGGCAAAACGCATATCACGGCCCAATACATCACCTCTGATGGGAAAGTATATGACAAAGGAGTTAAAAGAATCAGTTACAAGCATATTCCTGAGCTAACTTATTTTCCCAGTGCTTCGATTGATCTGATTAAATTGGACCTGAAAATGACCACTCAAAATATAGGTTATATTTCAGGGGCAGGGGATGATGTGCCGGAAGTTTTAAGAAACCTAGGGTATTCAGTGACTATTTTAGAAAATGGAAACCTGAATTATAACCGTCTGAAACAGTTTTCAACAGTTATTGTGGGGATTAGAGCTTTCAATGTCAGCGATCATATAGTAGATCAGTTTGATCAATTGATGAAATACGTGGAAGAAGGAGGCAACTTAATTGTGCAATATAACACCACCGCCTCTTTGAAGACCGATAAACTTGGTCCCTATCCTCTGGACATTTCTAGAAAAAGAGTGGCGGTAGAAAATTCTCCAGTTAAGGTTGATTATGATGCCCATCCTGTTTTGAAACAGCCTAACCTTATCGTTCAGGAGGATTTTGACCACTGGGTACAGGAGAGAGGGCTGTATTTTCCCGATCAATGGGATGACAGATACATTACTCCATTGTCCATGCATGATCCCGGAGAGTCGGCCAGCCAGGGAAGTTTGTTACTGGCTGATTTCGGAAAAGGTACTTATACTTATTCAGGTATCTCTTGGTTTAGATTGTTGCCGGCAGGGGTTCCGGGAGCCATTAAACTTTTTGTGAATTTAATTGAGCAGGCTCATGAATGAACCGACTGCAAACTGGAATAGGCTTTACTTATTGTTGATATTGGTGCTAGCGGGTTTGATAGGAATGTTTTACGCTATTACCCGCTATTACGCATGAGTTATATTGATTGGATTGTTCTGTTTGGGACTTTGGTGACCATAATCGGTTATGGAATTTACAAAACCTATGGGCCAAAGGATATGGAAAGCTACCTGAAAGGGGGCAATGAAATGGGCTGGTGGACGATTGGCCTCAGCATTATGGCAACCCAAGCTTCAGCCATCACCTTTTTAAGTACTCCGGGGCAGGCTTATCAGGATGGGATGCGTTTTGTCCAGTTTTATTTTGGACTGCCTATCGCCATGATTATCCTGTCCATTACTTTTATACCCATCTATTACAAACTGAAGGTTTATACTGCCTATGAGTTTTTGGAATCCCGTTTTGATTTAAAGACCAGGACGTTGGCAGCCTTTCTGTTTTTGGTGCAGCGTGGCCTGGCAGCAGGTATCACTATTTATGGTCCATCCATTATTTTGTCCACCTTGCTTAATTGGAACCTTACCTTTACTAATATTTTTATTGGGGTCATGGTGATTATTTACACCGTTACCGGAGGGACTAAGGCAGTGTCCATTACCCAGAAGCAGCAGATGGCAGTGATGATGGGGGGGATGGTCCTTGCAGGCATCTTAGTGATCAATATGCTGCCTGTTCCCTTTAATGATGCCATGCATGTGGCGGGGAAAATGGGAAAGCTGAATATCGTCAATTTTGAATTTGATCTGGGGGACCGATACAATTTTTGGTCAGGTATTACGGGAGCACTTTTTCTGTTTTTGTCCTATTTCGGGACAGACCAGTCCCAAGTGCAGCGCTATCTCAATGGTCGAAGTTTGAAGGAAAGTCGGATGGGGCTGATCATGAATGGCTTCTTAAAGGTTCCCATGCAGTTTGTGATCTTGTTTATTGGAGTGATGGTTTTCGTGTTTTACCAGTTTTACCAACCCCCCATATTCTTCAATAAAGTCCAGACTGAAAAGCTGGAAAAAAGTGAGTTCAGTGAAGACTTTAACAAACTGGAAGGTGATTATTCGGCTGTTTTTGAAGAAAAAAATGCTGCAATTCAATCATTGATCCAGGCAGAACATCAATCGGATGAGGAAGCTGTTAAGGTGCTGAAAGATAAAATCGAGGAGAAAAATATCGAACAGGAAGCTATTCGGTCGGAAGTGAAATCCCTGATCCTTAAAAATGAACCCAATGCGGAAACAAGGGATACTGATTATGTATTTATGCGTTTTGTGATGGATTATCTGCCACAAGGTGTGGTAGGGCTGTTGTTTGCGGTGATTTTCAGCGCAGCCATGTCCAGTACAGCTTCAGAACTCAATGCGCTCGGTTCCACTTCCACTGTGGACATTTATAAGCGGTCGATTAGAAAAAACCAGTCTGAAAGGCATTATACCCTCTATTCAAAACTGTTGACGGCAATGTGGGGGATTTTTGCTATCCTATTTGCTACCTATGCTACCTTATTTGAAAACCTGATCCAGGCGGTCAATTTACTGGGCTCCCTTTTTTATGGGACCATATTAGGGATATTCCTAGTGGGATTCTATATGAAATGGGTGAAGGGGAATGCGGTGTTTATTGCGGCTTTGGTGGCCGAAGTGGTCATTCTTCTGGTTCATTGGAAAAACGGGAGTGAGCTTTTCGGAGTCCCCATAGACATCGGTTATTTGTGGTATAATGCGATAGGTTGTTTGTTGGTGATGTCTCTTTCTGGCATTATTCAATTGTTTAGGAAATAAAAAAGGGAGCTAAGCTCCCTTTTTTTACTATTTAATCGACTTGATCAATCTTTCATTGAGTCCTACGTAGTCCATGTTTTTTGCCTCTTGAGCCATTTCCTTGGAAAGCTCTGCAGTTTTGATGGCTTCCTCTTTAAGTCCCAACTTATCTTCTATCTTGGCTTTAAGGTGCATGGTCCAATATTTAGGATCTGCACTTACGGATTTTTTTATCCATCCGTGGGCAGTGTCGAGGTCCTTGTCAATGGAATAGTAAAAAGAAGCCGCTTGGTAAAGAAGTCCCGGGTTATCACTGTTTTGATCAATAACCATTTCTTGGATTTGACTAAGAACTACGGGCTCCACAGCTGTCTCTATATCCAGTTCGATGCCTGATTTTTCCCAGTTCAAATTGAGCGATGCACCAGAGTTGGTCAGGTCATTAAAGCTGATCTCCATGGTTTCATAAAATTCCTTGCTTTTTTCTGCCGGTACGTTAAATCTGACCACATCATGCTCAGGGTTGTAACCAATGGATCCCCAAAGTTCAAGGTTGTCCGAAAGGATGACAGTCCATTCCTTTTTGTTCGGGATGACGTAAAAGGCGTAGGTTCCTGCGGGTACCTTATTGCCGTTCAGGGTGACATCATCGCTGAAGGAAATTTTTGTGCTTGCATTTGCCCCGGTTCTCCAGACTTCTCCGTAAGGTACAAGCGTTCCGAAAATCTTTCTACCTTTGACACTGGGTCTGCTGTACTCCACCTTTACATCCGTCAATCCAACCTTTTGGCTCACCGATGCAGCGGGGCTGGCTTGGGGCATCTGGATCTGCTGCGCGATCAAGGAGGTGGACACAAAGGTCATCAGCAGCATAATAAAGGCACTTACTCTAATGTTCATAGATTTGATTTGGTTTAATTTACTTTAAAATAGTATTTATAGTCACTTTTAATTTCTGACGAAATTTTAGATATTACTTATCTCTAGGAAAAACGATGAAAGATATTAAAATTCTTCCAAAAGGATTCTTTTTGAAACGGAATGTCATAGAAATTGCTCAAGATCTTTTAGGTAAAATCATTGTTACTCAAATTAACGGCGGTTATACAGCCGCTAAGATCGTGGAAACCGAAGCATACGATGGAGCAACAGACCGAGCCTGCCACGCATTTCCGAACAAATTAACGAGAAGAACTGAGGTAATGTTTAAGGAAGGAGGCAGAAGTTACGTTTATCTCTGCTATGGTATCCATCACCTGTTCAATATTGTTACACATGAAGAGGGAGATGCCAAGGCGGTTTTGATCCGGGCAGTGGAGCCTTTGGGGGGAATAGAGCTGATGAAACAGCGGAGAAAAGTCAGCAATGAGTATCAACTGACCAATGGCCCTGGGAAAACCGCACAGGCATTGGGTATTAGTACTTTGTACAATGATGAGACTTTATATGAAAAAAATGGCTTGATTTACATTGGAAGTGAAATAGATAGTGTTAATTTTGAAATAAATGTAAGTACAAGAATAGGCGTGGATTACGCTGGGGAGGATGCATTACTCCCATGGAGATTTTATATTAAGGATAACCCATATATCAGTAAGAAATAAATGAGTTTAGCGATAGTATCCCCAAATAGAGACATAAGCCCTTGGTTGGAGATTCTTAAAAAGTCAGCTCCAGATATTTCCCTAGAAATTTATCCCGACATAAAAGCGCCAGAGGATGTCGAGGCTGTCATGGTGTGGCAGCATCCGAAAGGCTCTCTAAAGCAGTTCCCCAATTTGAAATTGATCTGCTCCATGGGGGCCGGTGTGGATCATATTATGGCGGATGACACTATTCCAGAGCATATTCCGATTACCCGTATCGTTGATCCTCGCCTGACTTTTTCCATGACGAATTACGTGGTTATGGGGGTTTTGAACCATCACCGGCAGATTGCCAGGTACCTCAGGGACAAGAAAGAGCAAAAGTGGGACATGAGCAATCCTGAGTTAGCCATCAAGGTTGGTGTTTTGGGTACTGGTGAATTGGGAGGAGATGTCTTGGATAAACTGGCTTATATGGGCATAGAGGTGATGGGGTATGGAAATAGTCCAAAGGAAAATTTCAGACACCCTTACCATTATGGGGAGCAACTTGAAGAATTTCTTAGTAAATGCAATGTTTTGGTTTGCCTGCTTCCGCTTACATCAAAAACGCAAGGTTTTTTGAATTTAGATTTGTTTAGAAAGTGCCGTAAAGGGACTTATTTGATCAATGTGGCCAGAGGAAAGCACCTGATTGAAGAGGACCTTTTGCAGGCCTTGGAGGAAGGATATTTATCGGGAGCCTTATTGGATGTTTTTCGCACGGAACCTTTGCCAAAGGAACATCCCTTTTGGTTTCATGAAAAAATCACAATTACTCCCCATATTGCAAGTATTACCAATCCCGGGGCTGCTGTACCACAGATCATTACAAATTACAGGAACCTGACAAAAGGTGCTGAACTGATGAACCTCATCGACCGCAAGAAAGGCTACTAATGACTTTAAACCTATGAAAACTTTTAAGATTTTATGCCCTACGGATTTTTCTGAATGTTCTTTGAATGCGCTGGAATATGCTGCCAAATTGGGGGAAAAGTACGGGGCTGAGTTGACCCTTTACCATGTGCCTGATCGGGAGGATTATAAAAAACTTTTTAGTCAGTTTAAGGAAGAGTCTCTCGGTTTTGTGCAGAAGAAGATGGACAGCTTGGTCAGAGAGGTGATTTTAGAAAGCCAAAAGAAAGGGCTGAAATCCTGTGAATCAGTGATCGGAGAAGGGAAGACCGTCAAGGCCATTGTTGATTTTGCCCAAAACAACCACATGGACCTCATTGTGATGGGAACAGAGGGGGTTAATGATATCAAAACCAATTTTATTGGTACCAAGTCCAGCAAAGTGATCGAGGATTCGCCGATAGATGTATTGATTGTGCCGAGAAAGGTGTTTTTCAAGCCTCCGAGAAAATTTGTGTATGCTACGGATTACCTGGAGGAGGACAAGTTGGCCATTCAGAAAATTGTGGATATGGCATCTTATTTTGACAGTGAAATAGACTTGGTCCATGTCGGAACCAAAAATAAAATCATTGATAGGGCGCTTCATCAGACCATGGTTTCCGAGATCAAACCATTTATCAGGTACGAAAAAATAAGCTATGTGCTGAAGACTTATCGGGATGAAATAGGATTGGGACTGGAAAATTACCTGATCACGGCCAAAGGGGATATACTGGTTACCCTCAGCAGAAAAAAAAGCTGGTTTGACCAGCTTTTTACCAAGAATCTTTCTAAAAAGATGTCTTATTTTATCAATAAACCTTTAATGGTGATCAAATCCATCTGATCAATCTTTTTTTCTCCATTTAGCCTGAAGAAAGGCAAAAAACTCGGACCTGGTTTCTTTATTGCCCAACACCTTGCCTACCATCTTCCAATAATCTTTAAAGGAAATTGATTTGCTTGAAGCGGAGCTTTTACTTTCTTGCTGGGGTGGTGAGATGGGTTCTTGACTAGGCTGCTGTTTTTCCTTTGGGGCGGAGGTGCTCTTGTATTCTTTAGGTTGGTAACCTACCAGCTTATCTGCCTTTTCAAAACTTTTCTTGGACCGATCCTTAAAGCCCAATTTTTCTTCCACCAGGCCTTTGTTATTATAGGAAATAGCATCTTCTGGATCTAATTCTATGGCTTTTTCATAGTCTGCTATGGCTCCCTCAAGATCTCCTGTACGGTCTTTTAGGAAGGCCCTACTGGAATACCTGTAAGGATTTTGGGGCTCCAGGTTAAGGGCACGGTCAAGCTCATCCAATGCCTCCTCGTTTCTTTTGAGCAAATGGAGTACCACGGCCCGGTCACTGATATAATCCGCGTTAAACGCATTGGTTTTGATCAGACTGTCAAAATCATTCAATGCTTCCTGCAGTTTTCCCAGTCTCGATAAAACTCTTGCCCGATGAAGCAGTAATACCGGTTCGCTTGGGTTTTTGGATAATAATTGATTGAAGATGGCAAGTGCCTCTTCAAATTTACCTTCTTTGGATAAGGAAATACCTTGGTTAATATCACTCACTCTTAAGCGCTGTTTAGTAAAATCTCTGTCAAAATTAACAACAATCTATATAACAGGCTATCCTTTGAATAAGTTTGTTGGCTTGATTGGAGTCAGTCGACTTTTCTCTGTCATTCCCTTCTTGCGATCACCGGCCAATGATTCCGTGAGTTTCCAATTTTAATGTTTTATTATAGCAGGAATATTCCTTTCCACTGTTTTTGACAAGTCAATAATTTCTATATTTGAGTTGAAAAATCGAGATATGCCAAACCAGCCTGAAGCAGTATTAAAAGAGTTGAACAGCGGGAAATATGCTCCCGTTTATTTTTTACAGGGAGAGGAACCTTATTTTATTGATCAAATTACGGAGTTTGTTGAAAAAAATGCCATTGCCGAGCATGAAAAGGGATTTAACCAGATCATGATGTATGGCAAGGATGCCACTATGAACGCGGTGCTGACCAATGCACGCCGCTTTCCCATGATGGCCGAACGCCAAGTGGTCATCGTAAAGGAAGCGCAGAACCTACCGGATCTGGGTAAAGAGGCAGGGGATAGTCTATTGATCAATTACCTATCCAATCCCTTGCCGAGTACGATTTTAGTCTTTGCCCATAAGTACAAAGTTCTGGATGGAAGAAAGGCCCTGGCCAAAGAACTGGACAAGAAAGCGGTGTTGGTAAAATCGGACAAGGTGCCCGAATACAAACTTAGCCCTTGGATAGACTCTTATATAAAAAGCAAGGGCTTTACCATAGAGCCCAAGGCCTGTCAGATCATTGCTGAATCCATAGGCAATAATCTGGAAGTGCTGACCAACGAGATCGACAAAATGCTGATCAACTTCAGCGAGCCGGTCCAAATAGACAGTGGCCATATACAGCAATACATTGGGATCAATAAAGATTATAACAATTTTGAACTTACCAAGGCTTTGAGCTTTAGGGATGTGTTGAAAGCCAATAAAATCATCCATTATTTTAGTCAAAACCCCAAGTCCAATCCGCTCATTCCCATCATCGCGCTGCTGTACCTGCATTTCTCTCGCTTGCTTTTGGTACATTCCAACAAGAGTCTGGGAGAGCGGGAGTTGGCGGGGAAGTTGAAGGTCAATCCTTATTTTATGAAAGAATATATGATTGCTTCCAAAAACTATCCTTTAGGCAAGGTTATTGATAACATTGGATACTTAAAAGAAGCCGACCTTCGTTCAAAGGGTATTGACGCCAACGGAATGAGTGAAGCCGAAATTTTAAAAGAACTCATCTTTAAATTGATGCATTAGGTTGCGAAACTTTACCATGAGAAAACTATTCTTACTGTTTATTGCCACAGGTGGTTTTTTTCAGGCATATGGCCAATCCGGTATTTACCAGAACGGACTGGACAAAAAAATAGACGATGCCTACGAGCTTTTTGACAAGCATCAATACAGCGCCTCCAAAATGGAGTTTGAAAAGCTGAAGACTGCTGAACTAAGCCCCTCACAACGAATTGATGTAGACTATTACCATGCGGTCTCTGCGCTGCGGATTGACAATCCTGACGGGCCGAGTTTGGTGGAGGGCATCACCAAAAGTTATCCTACTGATCCAAAGGCCAATGAAGCGGCATTTCTTCTAGGGGATTATTATTTTGAAAAGCGGCATTATAAGGATGCCATAGAAAAGTATTCTAAGGTGAATGTCAATGTGGTGAGCATTGAACAGCGCTCTAAGCTCTATTTCAAAACGGGCTATGCTTATTTCCAGCTTAAGGACTATGCCAATGCGGGGAGATATTTTGATCCCGTTAAGAAAATGCAGAGTTCTTACACTGGAGATGGATATTACTATGGAGGGTATGTGGCTTTGCAGCAGGAAAAATACGAAGAGGCGATCGCCGATTTCAAGCAGGCGGACCGATATCCAGAATACCAGTCAAAAGTCCCCTATATGCTTTCCGAGCTGTATTACCGCCAGCAGCAGTATGATGCACTCTTAGCTTATGCTACGCCGATTACACAGTCCAGAAATAACCTCGATAATAAGGAGGGGATATACCTCTTATTGGCCGAGGCTTATTTTGAAAGGCGGGACTTCAACAATGCTGCCACCTACTATGATGCCTCTTCCAAGACAGGGAAAAACACCATGTCCCGGGAGCAGATGTACAAGGCTGGAGTGGCACAGTTCAAAGTTCAGAATTATCAGCAGGCTACCAACTACTTTAAGAAGGTGGCCCTGGAGAAGGATAAATTAGGACAGGTATCCAGTTATTATTTAGGTCATTCCTATTTGAAGCTCAATAATCCACAATATGCAGTGACCAGCTTTAGTGCGGCTTACAAAAGTGATTTTGATCCCGCTATTCAGGAGGAAGCATTGTTCAATTATGCCAAATTGAGCCTGGAGAAAGGTAGTTTTCAAGAAGCCATCAATGCCTTGGATGCTTATTTAGCTAAATATCCGCAGGGAAAAAACGTCGGTGAAGTGGAAAACATGCTAAGCGATGCTTTGATCAATACCAATAATTACCTCAGGGCCATCTCCCATATTGAAGGTATGGGGAATAAGTCTCCGAGAATTCGGGCCGCTTACCAAAAAGTAACCTATTATCAGGGGATTACCTATTATAGGAGTAAAAGATATAATGATGCCATTGTCTATTTTGATAAGTCCATTACCTATCCGGTAGATAAGGAAATGGTCCATGAAGCTTTTTATTGGAAAGGGGAGTCCTTTGCAGCCAAAGAAGACCTTAATGGAGCGATCAAGGCCTATGAGCAAGTTACCAACATGAGGCTCACGGGACTCGATCCTGCTTTGATCAGAAGCTATTACGGATTGGGCTATGCCTATTTTAATACCCAGCAATATGCCAAAGCTGAAAGGCAGTTTAAAAACTATATTGACAAAGTAAAAAGTGTACCCAATATCCAGAGCTATTATGACGATGCGGTGATCAGGTTGGGGGATAGTTATTACATTCAGAAAAAATTTGATCAGGCATTGAGTACTTTTAGGATGGCTATCAATGAGCGTAACCCTTCCGCTGATTATGCCCATTATATGGCAGGGGTAGTGCTCAATTTCCAGAACAGAAACAGGGAGGCTGTTGCCGAGCTCGACAGGGCGATCAGCAGGTACCCCAATAGCCGGTTCAGGGATGATATTATCTTCCAAAAAGCCCAGATCAATATGGAAGAATCCAGTTATGCAGAAGCACGGCAAGGTTACACTTCACTGATCAATCAAAGCCCAAATAGCCCTTTTGTGCCTTTTGCATTGGAAGGAAGGGCCATTGCCAGTTATTCTCTTAAAAATTATGATCAGACCATCAACGACTACAAGAAGATTTTGGACAGCTATCCCAATTCCGGGAATGCCGATGCAGCCTTGGTAGGCCTTCAGGAAGCATTGTCTTTACAAGGACGCTCCGGGGAGTTTTCCAACTACCTGTCCGATTACAAACAGTCCAATCCCGGTAATGAAAGTTTACAAGGCATTGAGTTTGAAGCAGCCAAGAACCTGTTCTTTAACCAATCCTATCAGCAGTCCATCGGGGCTTTTGAAAATTATTTGAAGAGCTATCCCAGCAGTGGCCAAAAACAGGAAGCCTACTATTTTATTGGTGATGCTTACTACCGGTTAAATCAAAAGGACAAGGCGCTAGAAACTTTTTATGGTTTAGAGAAAATGGGGGCATCCAGCCATCGCGCCAAAGCCCTGCAACGGATAGCAGAAATAGAGTTTGGGAAAAAGAATTACAAAAAAGCCATTCCGTATTTTATCAGCAGTGCCAAGGTGGCAAGGGACAAGATCGAGCAGTATGAGGCTTACAAAGGCTTGATGAACTCCTATAATGAAATAGAAAAATACGACTCAGCCAGTTATTATGCAGACAAAGTCATTGAGTTGGGGGATATCACTGCCGATGCCAAAGCACAGGCGCAATTAATAAAAGCCAAATCTTTGCTCAAAACGGGTAAAAAGACGGAAGCTCAGGATGAGTTGATGGGACTTTTGAATGAAAGCGGTTCTGTGCAGGGAGCGGAAGCCCTTTACCTGCTGGCCGACTCATTCAGCAAAAGCGGAAACCATACCCAATCCAATGAAACAATATTCAGTTTCTCCGAAAAATACGGTGTATACGATTATTGGTATGGAAAATGCTTTATCCTGCTGGCTCAGAACTACAAGGCCCTGAATGAGAATTTCCAGGCCAAAGCAACGCTGGAATCAATCATCGAGAATTCCGAAAACCAGCAGGTGGTGGAAGAGGCCAAAGCAGAGTTGAAAACTATTCAATAATATTTTTGATGGATACATAGATTGTATTGAAAATGAATAAGTTAATAAAAATCATTTATATATCGCTTTTGGTGCCAGTAGGACTAGTTCATGCCCAGGATAACAAAGGCAACGAGCGTGGTGAGGTAACCGATGCGGAGTTTATCATTAGAAAAGACAGGGTGCTCACTCTGCCCAAGAAGACGAGAAATTTTGAAAGGGTTCCAACCTTGCCACAGCCCGAAGGAACCAGCAGTTTTCAATATGATGTCAGGGATTTCTTTTTTAACCTTCAGCCCAGCAAATCCCAAATGCAGGCCTATCAGAAAAGGTTTCCCTCCAATACTGAGGAGCTTTACCATAGTATGGTAAAACTAGGGTACGGAAATTATCAATCTCCTCTGGTAGAATTGCATGTTAATAACCTGGAAAGTGATTATTTGAATTATGGGGTTCTTTTGAAGCATCAGGGATTCTATGAAGGTCCTGTGGATAAGGAAAACTCAGCAGAAGATCATACGACTGTCCAACTTAATGCCAGCTATTTTGATGAGTATTTTGAGGTGTTTGGGGAATTGGGCTACAATCGGGACCGCTATCACTTTTATGGCTATCAGCCAGGTACAGAGGTGATGGCTGCCGATATCCAGCAGATATTCAACACCATTTCCGCACAGGGAGGGATTAGAAATATTGACAAGGACGAGCCTTTTAACTACGAGGCAAAACTTGGTCTAAGGCTTTTCAATGACGATTATTCTGCGCGGGAGCATGAGGTAAATTTTCAGGGAAAGGGTTCTTATGGTTTCAATGAAGATGCCAAAGCAGGACTTGATTTTCAGGCATTTTTAACTTCCCCTTCCGATGCCACTTATGCTAACATCAACAGGAATTATGTGAAATTCACCCCTTATGCTGTTTATCAAAATGAGACCTTCCAAGTAAAGGCAGGTGTAAATTTGATCGTTGAAAATGATGATTACCTCAGTAAGGAAGGGGATTTTCATGTTTTTCCTACAGTAAGCGCAAGTTATAATCTTCAGGAAGAGTTTGCCTTATATGCCTTATACGAAGGTGATGTGCTAAGAAAGACTTATTATGATTTCGCCATGGAAAATCCTTATTTGGGGCCAAGCAGCCAGCTTTTGAATACCGTTCAAAAGTTCAAGGCCGAAGGAGGGATCAAAGGGAGTGTAGAGGATGCATTTACGTATAAGCTTGGGGTGGCCTATGGTGATTTTGACAATATGCATTTTTATGGAAACAGTTCGGCAGATAGTACAAAGTTCCAACTCGTTTACCAGGATGCCAGTATGTTGAATTATACTGGGACTTTGGGCTATAACTTTGGAAAGCAGTACCAGCTAAGTGCAGAGGTCAACTATTATCATTATATGTTTGGAGATGAGGAGAACCAGCCAGTGGGCGAAGAGATCGGTGCATGGCATAGACCGGAATGGGAAATCAATGTACATAACACCTATACTCCCAATGAAAAGTGGTTGATACAGGCAGGGCTTGACGTGATGGGCGGAATACGTGCGATAAACTATTTCGGATCCGGATCGGTACAAACGGCTGTATTGGACCCGATCATTGACCTGAATGCAAAAGTAGACTATAAGATTAATGAACGGTTTTCCGTTTTTGCGCAAGGCAATAATTTGTTGAACCAGAAAAACGAACGGTTTTGGAATTACCAGTCCCGTGGAATTCAGGGTATTGGAGGCCTAACCTTTAAATTTTAGTTCCAAGCAGATAAATCTCAAGTGAGCAATTATTCCTAAAAGCTGTGTTGAGTAATTGAAGGTTTTGTCTTAGCTTAGCAATTTAAATCACCAAGAAAATTGACTGTAATGGCTAAAAAGGATCAGGAAAATGCATCGAATAGAAAAGAGGAGGATAAGGATTTTGGCCTGCCTGAAATCGAAATCACCCCTATTTCAAGCGAGGAAAATAAACCTGAAGAACAGCCAAAAGACAAGCCTGAAGACAAGCCGGACACCAAACCAATAGCGGCTCCATTACCTTCTACAGCCGAGAAAAGTAAGGAAGAAAAAGAGAAGCTTAATGCTGAGGAGCAAGAAAAAGAAGAGAAGGAAGTAGTTCCTGTACCTGTTCCTCCTGTTCCTCCTGTTCCTGTGGTAAACTCCGTTTCGGAACCTCAAGATGGTAAGCCCAAGACACCAGAGCCGGTTGGTGCATCCGCTCCAGCAGCTTCTGACGGTAATGAGACTGAGGAAAAAAGTAGCAAAGCCTGGCTCATCATCCTTTTGATCTTTTTACTGGGGATCTTTGGATATGCGGTGTACTATTTCTCAGGATCCAATGAAGACAATATTGAGTCCATTTTGGAAAAATCAGAGGAACCTTTGGGGATAGAAGAACGAAGTACGGTGGAGGAAGCCCCGGCTCAGCCTGTTCCTGAGGAGCCAAAAGAGATAGAGAAGGCTCCTGTTGCAGGACCTGAAATGACCGAAATCAACCAGAAAGGAGATGCTCCGCGTTATTTGGTCACAGTGGGTGCCTTTATAGACGGGGATTTGGCCAAAGATTTTTCTGAACGTTTGAATAAAAAAGGATACAGCACCTTTCTTGTACTTCCTGGCTACGGTTCTTCGTTCTATAAGTTAGCCATAGGAGATTTTGACAATGTGGAGGATGCGACAGCCCTGATCGAAAAGGAGCAGGGCAATTTCGAAGAAACTTTATGGGTTTTTAAATACTAATATGATACTACTACAGACGTTATCAACCGGCAACCAGGTGGTGGCCGATTCATTGGTCAATGCGGATGCTGCCAATCAAAGTATAGGCCTAATGGACCTTTTGATTAAAGGAGGCTATATGATGCTTCCCTTATATGCTTTGTTTATCCTGGCAATTTACATCTTCGTTGAAAGAATTATTACGCTTAAAAAGGCAGCCCAGACACCTAAATCCATGATGGATCAGGTTAAAATGCGCGTTCAAACCGGTGATATCGGAGGGGCAAAAATGATCTGCCAAGAGGAGAATACCCCTGTGGCCAATATGATTACTAAGGGATTGGAGAGAATTGGCAGCCCGTTGAAGAATATTGAGGTGGCCATTGAGAATGTGGGCAAAATTGAAATTTACAAGCTGGAGAAAAACCTGAATCTTTTGGCTACTGTTTCCGGTGCCGCTCCGATGATCGGCTTTTTGGGTACCGTGGCGGGTATGATCAGGGCATTTATAGGTGTGGCACAAGAGGAAGGTATGGTTTCCCCAAAACTGCTTTCTACGGGTATTTATGAAGCAATGATTACCACGGCTACCGGTTTGGTGGTGGGGATTATCGCTTATTTGGGATACAACTATCTGGTGGCAAAGGTTTCCAAACTTATTCACAGTATGGAGTATACATCAGTAGAATTTATGGATTTGTTACAGGATAAAAAGTAATATGGCCCTTCAGTCAAAACATAAAGTCAATTCGGCATTTAGCATGTCATCCATGACGGATATTATTTTCCTTCTTTTGATCTTCTTTATGCTGACCTCTTCCTTCATTACTCCTTCAGGGCTGCCTGTTAATTTGCCGAGCAGTGAGACCTCGGACATTGTTATGCAGGAAGTCACTGTAACTGTGACCAAGGATCTGCGTTATTCGGTAAATGACAAGGTAGTGGAAAGAGAGAATATCAAAAACGAGCTGACTGCTTTATTAAAAAGCAAGCAAGGACAGGTGGTGTTGCATATTGACAAGGAAGTACCGGTAGAATATCTGGTGGAAATCGGTGGAATAGCCGCCAAATTGGAAGCCAATGTTTCTATTGCTACCAGACCGTATAATTAAGTAGGAAGTTTGAAGTACGAAGTACGAAGTACAAAGTGGGAAGTTCGAAGATGGTACGAAGTACGAAGTGGTAAGAACGGATTTAATCTTCGCAGGAGTGATTTTGAAGTGATGAAAAAGAATAGAGCACAACGATTCTAAAATAAAGATGCAAGCGGAAGGAACGGCAAATAGGATAGAGCTGGACAGCAAAAGGAAAGCAACTATTATTACGGTCATTGTGAATGTACTGGTATTGGTGGCGATTTACTTTATCGTGGTATGGCGCCCGCCTGTTCCACCAATGTCCCAGTTTGGTTTGGAACTTAATCTGGGCTTTACCGATGCCGGGAGTGGCAACAACCAAACAGAAACCCCGCCCTCAGAAAGCGAGCAAATCCAAACGGAATCCCCGGCACCGGGGGCCCCGGTAGAGCAGGTGACGGAGCCGGTTCAACCGGTAAGCCAACCTGAAACCAAGCCTGCTTCCAAACCAAAACCTACCGAGTCCAAAAGTAGTTTTGAGGCCCAATCCAATACAAAAAGCCCCCTAAAAGGTGCTGAGAAAACAAAGGAAGTGGTAAAGGAGTCGGAACAACCGAAAAAGGAAACCAAACCTGTAACTCAGCCTGCTAAGGAAGAAGAGAAGAAAGTGGCGGAGCAGGTGGAAGAAAAACCAAAAATAGACCAAAGGGCCATTTTTGGTGCAGGGGGAAACAAAGGAAAAAGCAATCAATCCTCCGCCGGGAGCAACCAGGGAGCCACCAACCAAAAAGGGGACGAGGGAAATCCTGAAGGAACCATTGATGGTAGGTCTCTTTACCAATCCGGCAAAGGCAATGCAGGAAACGGAGCGGGCTATAACCTTGATCTGGCAGGATGGGATTTTGCCAGCAAGCCCAGTATACAAGATCGTGTATCGAACCGAAACGGCAAGATTGTCTTTAAAATAGTTGTGGACGATAATGGCCGCATAGCCCAGGCCATTCCTTTGGAGTATAATGTCAGCAACGAAGTATTGGCCTATTACCGCGGGGTGGTCAATAAACTTACTTTTAAGCGGCAAGGAGGAAATCCGGCAGCCGAGTATTCAGAAGGAAAAATCACCTTTATCATCAAAGTAGATTAGTTTTAAGATGAACTATCAAGAGACGTTGGACTATTTGTTCAATGCATTACCCATGTTCCAGAGAATAGGGGCAGCGGCCTTTAAAAAAGATTTAAGCAACACCCTTCAGCTTTGTGAACATTTAGGGAATCCCCAAAATAAATTTAAAAGCATCCATATCGCCGGTACCAACGGAAAGGGAAGTTCTTCCCATGCCATTGCAGCAGTGCTTCATGAGGCCGGTTATAAGGTAGGTCTTTACACTTCTCCCCATTTGAAGTCATTTACCGAAAGGATCAAAATCAATGGCCTGGAAATTCCTGAATCCAAGGTGGTTGACTTTGTAGAGCAGAACAGGGGATTTTTGGATACGCTAAAGCCCAGCTTTTTTGAAATGACCGTTGGTCTGGCCTTCACCCATTTTGCGGATGAAGAAGTGGATTATGCAGTGGTGGAAGTAGGTATGGGAGGAAGGTTGGACAGTACCAATGTGCTCAATCCGGAGATTTGCCTGATCACCAATATCGGTTTGGACCATACCCAGTTTTTGGGGACTACTTTGGCTGAGATTGCGGGAGAAAAAGCAGGGATCATAAAAGAAAATATTCCGGTAGTGATCAGCCAAAGCCAAGCGGAGACTTCCACGGTTTTTTCTGATTTGGCACTGAAGAAAAATGCTCCTATTTATTTTGCAGATGAGGATTATTCTGTAAAACAAGTAGGTTTAAATGGTTCTTCAAAGCTCTGTGACTATAAGGTGATCAACAAGGATTTAGAATACTTGCTCTCTATGGATCTGTTTGGCAGGTATCAGGAGAAAAATCTGCCGGGTGTTTTAAAGCTTTTGGAACTGCTGAAGGGACAGGCTGCAAAAATCACACCTGAAGCAATCCAAAACGGATTGGCCCATACCGCGGAAAAATCAGGACTGAAAGGCCGCTTCCAAAAGCTGCAGGAAAGGCCTTTGGTGTATTGTGACACCGGACACAATGTGGAAGGCCTTAGTCTGGTGATGGAGCAGATCGGAGAGATGGACTTTCGGCAGCTACATATCATACTGGGAATGGTCAACGATAAGGATATAGGGAATGCGTTGGCACTATTCCCAAAATCGGCAAAATATGTTTTTTGCCAGGCCGATATTCCAAGAGCATTGGATGCAGAATCGTTGAGGGAAAAGGCGCTGATCTACGGGCTGGAAGGGAAAGTAATCAAAAATGTCAACGAAGCTTTAAGAGATACCTTAAAAAAAGCGGATAAAAGGGATTTAGTTTTTGTGGGAGGCAGTACCTTTGTGGTCGCTGAAATCGAAAATTTATAAAATGGGCAGAAAGAAACTGGCAAGGTTTAAAGCCAATGAAGAAAATAGAAATGTAGTTCAAGAAGGCAAAGAGATTTTTGAGCGCATAAAGGGAAATTGGAGAAAAGAGCAATTTAATAATGAGCATCCCGTAGTCGTGGAACTGGCATGTGGAAGAGGGGAGTTTACCGTGGGGTTGGGCAGGGAATACCCTGAACAAAACTTTATTGGCGTGGATATCAAAGGGTCCAGGATCTGGAAAGGAAGCACTACAGCCACTGCAGAAGGACTGGAAAATGTGGCTTTTTTGCGGACGCAGATAGAGTTGCTGGACAGGTTCTTTGATGAGGAGGAAATCAGTGAATTATGGATTACTTTTCCCGATCCAAGGCCGAGGGACGGAGATGAGAAAAAGCGTTTGACTTCCCCTAGGTTTTTGGACATGTATAAGCCGATGATAAAGAATGATGGTATTATGCATTTGAAAACAGATAATACTGGACTTTATGAATATACCTTGGAACTTTTGCAAGGTAGGAAAGATGTGGATGTTTTGACCTTTACAAGTGATTTTTATAGCTCAGACATGAGAAATGACCATCATGGTATCAAAACCCGATATGAAGCAATGTTCAGTGCAAAAGGGGAAAAAATAAAGTATATCAAATTTAAGTTTAAAAACTAAAGGCTTTGGGGATTCCCCAAAGCCTTTAGTTTTAGTCTACAGAGTGGGCTTAGTCTTCGACCTCCAAGGCCTCCAGAATATCAGCCAGCTCGTCAAAATCTTTGAGTCCCGGTTTGATTTCATCGCCTCCTTTCATGGCTATTCCATCCACTCCGGTTTCCTTAAGGGTGTCCTCTACGCTGTCTGCATCCAGGCCAAAGCCCAAGAGTACCGTACACTTGTCGGAGAGTTCCTTGAGCAATTCTGTTACTTCCTTGTTTATTTCCAGGGAGCTGGAATCTAATAATAGCGTAACTCCGTTAGATTTTAAACTGGCTGATTTTGCGATCAATTCCCTTAAATCCTCGGTGCTGTCCACGGATTTGTTCCAAATGATTTTGAAGGAGGTATTGACCAACATCTGTAAATGAAATTCTTCGCTCACCTGTATGTACTCCAGCCCATCGTATTGCTTGATAATTTCGAGGATTTTGTCAGGATGTGTTTCCTCAAATTCACCCACATAATCGAGTCCGGAGAGCCATTCGGTAAGTTCCTTGAATTTTTCGGGAGACATGTAATCCTTATTGTTCTCTTCAAGGTTAAAGCCCATGAGGTTAACGTACATTCCAGCGCAGTAGCGAGCATCGCTAAGGTTATTTACTGTGCTGATCTTTACAAATGTTTTGAGCGCCATTCCAATTTGGTTTTAGCTAGTGATTTTTCCTTTACTAATTTGTGCGCCAAAGATAGTCAGAAATGAAGCGTTTTCTATGCAATTGCCTTGTGGCTTCTTATTTTGGGAGTGGATGAACCCTGTTTTTCAGGCGAAAAGTGTACTTTTGTATATGACCCAAAGGGACTTTTGATGAAGGATTATTTACCATTTATTATTTTGTTGGCACTTTTAGGCTGTAGCAGCCCAGAGTCAGATCCAGTGGATTTAGCCTATGATTATGTGCCTTTGGCCCAAAATAGGTTTTGGGTTTACGAAGTTGATGAAACCATCTATTTTGGTGAATCAGATAAAGTTACCACCCATTTTTTTTATAGAGATGTGGTGACTTCTAGTTTTTTCGACAACGAAGGTGATTTGGTCTATCTGATTGTTCGTACAAAATCACTCAATCAAAATGAGTGGGATAACCATAGTGTATATACCCTTCAGATTAAAAGCCAAGCGCTAATACGCTCTGTTGAAAACCAGAAAAATATCCCCTTGGTTTTTCCTCCAAAAGACCAAGTAAGTTGGGATGGAAATGCTTATAATTCACAACAGGAGGATAACTATCAGCTTGAGTATATTCAGGCCTATGAAGTAGGGAGCAAAACTTATCAGGGTACCGTAAAGGTCGTCCAGGAGGAAGATGATGATCTGATTACCATTAGGGACAAGAGGTTTGAGGTTTTTGCCAGGGGGGTGGGAATGATCGAGCAATATTATGAAGTATTGACCTACTGCTCCAGAAATGATTGTCTTGGCGAACAAATTATCGATAGTGGCCGTTTTACTCATTTGAGGTTGATCAATAATGGACAATATTAAGATAAAGATCATAGCGGTTGTTTTCATTTTTCTTGCCACGGCGGCGAGTTATGGGCAGGACAGGTATGTAGTTAAGTACAAGTATAAGCCTACCAGTGAATACAGTTTGGATGAGCCAAGCGCTTTTTTGACCCAAAAGGCTCTTGACCGGCGAACAAGGGAAGGGGTAGAGGTGGACAGCACAGATCTGCCTGTGTCGACAAGGTATATTGATGCGGTCAAAGGAATAGTGGAAAAAGTCTATTACAGTTCCAAATGGTTCAATGCATCCATAGTCGTGGCTACAGAAGAGCAGATAGGATTAATAAAGGAACTTGATTTTGTCGAAGAAGGGGGAGTGGAGCTTGTCGCCAAAGGCTATTATGCCGAAAATGAGCGCAACGGATCCAAAATCCTAAAATCCCCAGTCAATATCCAGATTCTGTCCAAGTCAAACGCAGAGGAAGATTATGCTTTTCAAAATGGACTCTTAGGGGTTCCTGATATGCATGCTGAAGGTTTGACGGGGGCGGGAATCACAATAGCTGTTTTTGACGGAGGCTTTTTCAATACCAACGAAATAGATGGAATGCGGCATTTGTTTGATGAAAATAGGCTGCTTGCTACCAAGGATTTCGTATTCCCTTGGTCGGATAATGTATTTAGGGCGGATACACATGGAACCTCAGCTTTGTCACTGTTGGCCGCCAATGATATAACTACCTTGGTTTCGGGTGCCTTTGATGCTAATTATATACTGTGTATTACCGAAGACATTGCCTCGGAGTACCGGATTGAGGAATACAATTGGGCAAGGGCTGCAGAATATGCCGATAGCCTCGGTACAGATATTATCAGCAGTTCTCTGGGTTATACTGTTTTCAGTGATCAAAACATGAATTATGACAAGTCGGCATTAGATGGAAATACGGCTTTGATTACAAAAGCGGCAAATCTTGCGGCCCAAAGAGGGATTCTAGTGGTTTCCAGTGCAGGAAACGAAGGAGGGAATGCGGAAACAACCATTACCGCCCCTGCTGATGCCAAGGGGATAATTACTGTGGGGGCCATAAATATGGATATGAGCCGGTCGTCTTTTAGTTCCGTAGGCCCCACTGCTGATGGCAGAATAAAACCTGATCTGATGGCATTGGGGAACGGTGTCAGGTTGTGGCGGGGCACGAACAAAACAAGTACATCCAGCGGAACATCCTTTTCAGCCCCACAAATAGCTGCTTTGGCTGCAGGCATATGGCAGGGCCGCCCTGATTGGACCAAGGACATGTTGATACATTATTTGATGAAAAGCGGGAATAATGCAGATGATCCCGATAATGAGTTTGGATATGGAGTGCCCAATTTTGAGTTAGCTTATTTTGGAGAAATTTTGGAAGCCGAAGAACGTCCTGAAATATATGAAACCAAAATCTATCCCAACCCCATGGACGGCACGGAATTGTTTATCCTTTTTGGAACTGAAGAACAGTGCCACTATACCCTTATAGACACAAGTGGCAAGATAGTGGGCAAAGCTAAACTTTCCAGAACATCCAACCTAGACCCCTATGAAGTTCAACTATCTTCCATCCATACAGGCTTATATGTAGTAGAGCTTGCGGAAGGGGTGGTCGCTGAGCGACACAAATTATGGATCAGGTAAGTGACCCAAGCTTGCCCAAAGCCCTTCATGAAATGACATAATATTAAGGTTAAAGTAAGGGAGGAACCTGCTACAAAAGAGAGCGGCATTCGGAACAGGCCGGTTATTGAGTGGGATGCCTACTTGTACCGGGTTTATTTTTCTTATAAAAATTTATTTTCTTTGGACTTCACTAATAAACAACCATAATCGACTTTCCTATGAGTATGCAGGTAGCACCTTCGGTATTGGCAGCGGACTTTGCCAATTTACAAGATGAAATAGAGATGTTGAATGCATCTGAGGCGGATTGCATCCATGTAGACATCATGGACGGGGTATTTGTTCCCAATATTTCATTTGGGCTCCCGGTGGTGGAGGCCATGAGCAAACATGCCAAAAAACCTTTGGATGTACATTTGATGATCGTAAACCCTGACCAGTACCTGAAATCCTTCAAGGATTTGGGGGCAAGTACACTATCGGTGCATCTTGAAGCCTGTCCCCACCTGCACAGGACGATTCAGTCCATAAAGGAGCTTGGCTGCAAAGCAGGCGTTGCCATTAATCCGCACACTTCGGTGGAGCTTTTACAGGATATTATCCGTGATCTTGATCAGGTGATTATAATGTCCGTAAATCCGGGTTTTGGAGGCCAAAAGTTTATAGCGCATACTTATGAGAAAATCAGGAAGCTTAAGGCTATTATCATTGCCAGCGGGTCAAGTGCTAAGATTGAAATAGACGGCGGGGTGAATCTGGACAATGCTAACAAGCTGATGGATGCCGGGGCGGATATACTGGTTGCAGGGAGTTTTGTTTTTAAATCCAAAAAACCAATAGATACAATCAAAGCCCTTAAGGAATTGTAGAATATCAGGCCTTTAGGAGTGATTTTAAGATACTATCTAAATCCAGTTGAGATAAAAAATGGGCTTTTTTTACGGGTATTTCTTGCTTAATTAGCTGTAAACCCTTTTATTGGAATTTAGTTAAGTTTAGAATATTAATTAAAAAGATTGAAAAAGATGAAGCGTTTATTTGGATTGGCATTTTTGATGGTGTGTTTGTTGACTGTTACTGCTAAGGCACAACAGGAAAGCACAGATGAAGTAACAGCAGAAGAGATCGAGAAATTTGCGGCGATGAAGGATTCTGTAAACCATTTTATGGAGGTGAAGCAGGCCGAATTGGAAGCGATGATCAAAGAAAATGAAGTATTTGATGTGGCACGTTACAACGAGATCAAAGATGCTTGGGAGGATGAGGCAAAACTTTCTGAAATAGCCATTACCGAAGAAGAGAAGGCTGAATACAGTAAAATCATTGACACCAAGAATTCCCTTTCTGATGTGATTAAGGAAAGAATGATCGCCTTGATCAAAAACGATGACATATTGGGCGCGGCCACTTATAATAAGGTAAACAGTGCCATCAAGTCGGACCCGGAAGTCAAAGAGAAAGTAGATGCATTGATTGCAGAAAAGCAAGGGGCAAGAGCTACAGACGAAACTGAAGAAGGCGGTGGTGCTGAATAATGACCACTGCTTCCACTGAAAATATAAACCCTCCAAATTTTGGAGGGTTTTTTCATGTATAAGGCTTTTAATATCGTTTATTAAATAGGGTAAAGATCTTGGCCCAAGATAGGCAGTAAAAAGCCTGCACCTCCCTCAATAGTAGTTAGGTTTGAAAACTGCTTAAAGAAGAAGCAATGCTTGTTTGGTCTGGATTGATTTTCTTTCCTTTTCAGGAAGGGACAAGGTCTTCCAATGAGGGAAAAAGCTTAAAGGAATACCACGTATATTCCCGGTTGAAGAACGGACAAGTAAATGAAAATATCTAAATTAGGGACAAACTAGCACCAGGAGGAAATTAAACGATATTGACATGACTTTCTCACCACTTTTGACAAACAAGAAAAAAAAGCATTTCAGGGATAAAATGGGTATCGGATGCAGGGGCATTTTATTGGTCTTGGCATTGTTGATCAGTTTTCCGATATATGCGCAGCAGGAGGATATTTTTGGAATAGACACCAAAGGCAAAAGAAAAATCCGCAAAAGTGAAAACGGATTGGGAAATGTCACAAGGGGTATTCTTGGATCCATTAGCCTTGAGCTTTCCGGAGGCTATGGGCAACATTTTAATTACATGGATTTTCAGAGCTCCAATCCTCAAAGTTATCCGATCAGCGCTTTGCCGGAAGTCTCCACAGGGGTAGGTGCTGCCAATGAGGAGATCGTCCCTTTTGACTCAAAGGGTTCGGCGATTCCTTTTAATGCAGGAGTGAAAATAGACATGTTTGGGGTCTTCACCCTTGGGGCAGGATATGGGAGGGAATCTGGTAACATGGCTTCCATGACCAGTAGAAACTATCAATTTGATTTTACTTCCGATAAGTACGTTTTTGACAAGCTTTATGGGACTTTGGGTTTGGTACTTTATGATGCTAGAAGAAGACAAATGGTGCTCAACTGGAAATATAAGAAATTCAGCTCCCACAACACCTATATGCAGGCAGAGCGGAAAATACGGATGAGACAGGATTATCCATGGCGTTTTGTTTTGGAAGGGGAGTATGGATCCATTACGGTTAAAGAGGGATACGATAGGCGCCTTACGGCGACAGAGCCATACTACGGGCTTGGGTTAAGAATAGAACGAGAATTTTCAGAATATACCAAGGTGTTCCTTAAACCCAATGCAGAGTTTAGAAAATTCAACTATGAATTAGAAGATCCCAGAGAGAGTCAGGCAATAGACCAACAGATTTTCACTGTAAATCTCGGTTTAGCGATCCGCATGCCGGGGACGAAGCGTTGTAAATTCCCCGGATGTGGCGTGAAAATGAAACACTTACATAATGGAGTGGAATATAGGGGTAGTTCGATTTGGCAGATGCAAAACAGAAAGGTAGGCCAGTGGTATTAAAAAGGGCCAATTAAACCCTTTTAGAATGGGGAGATAGTATTTTAAAACCTTATTCTTTTTACTATCTTGCAACCTTATATTGAGAACTACAAAATATGGCTCAAGGAGAAAACGAGAACATTATACCGATTAATATCGAGGAAGAAATGCGTGGGGCCTACATCGATTATTCGATGTCGGTTATTGTTTCCAGAGCACTTCCTGATGTACGAGACGGTATGAAGCCCGTTCACCGCAGGATCCTTTTTGGAATGCAGGAACTGGGAGTACTTCATAACAAACCTTATAAAAAATCAGCAAGAATTGTTGGGGAAGTTTTGGGTAAGTACCACCCGCATGGTGATAGTGCGGTGTATGAGACCATGGTCCGAATGGCCCAGGAATGGTCCCTAAGATACCCACTGGTGGATCCACAAGGAAACTTCGGTTCCATTGATGGGGACAGTCCCGCAGCCATGCGTTATACCGAAGCAAGGCTGAAGAGAATTGCCGAAGAACTTTTGGTGGACATCAACAAAGAGACCGTTGACTTTCAGCTAAACTTTGACGACTCCCTGAAAGAACCGGTCGTGCTGCCTGCCAAGATCCCCGCTTTGTTGTTAAACGGTGCTTCTGGTATTGCAGTAGGTATGGCCACCAACATGGCTCCTCATAATTTAAGGGAGGTCATTGACGGTATAGTAGCTTATATTGACAATAATGAAATAACTATCGAGGAGTTGATGAAGCATATCATCGCTCCGGATTTCCCTACGGGAGGTATTATCTACGGTTATAATGGGGTGAAAGCGGCCTTCGAAACGGGGCGTGGACGAGTGATCATGCGGGGCAAAGCCACCACTGAGACCAAAGATAGCGGTAAGGAAATGATCGTGATCAACGAAATCCCTTACCTGGTGAACAAGGCCAGCATGATTGAGAAAACTGCCCAGTTGGTGCAGGAAAAGAAGCTGGATGGGATTTCAGCTATCCGTGATGAGTCTGACCGACATGGCATGCGTGTCGTTTATGAATTGAAACGGGACGCCATTGCCAATGTAGTGCTCAACAACCTTTACAAGCAGACTCAGCTACAGACTTCCTTCAGTATCAACAATGTGGCTTTGGTAAAAGGCCGGCCACAGACCTTGAACTTGAAGGATCTGATCGTTCATTATGTTAACCACCGCCACGAAGTGGTAACAAGGAGAACCGAGTACGAACTGAAGGAAGCTGAAAAGCGTGCCCATATCCTACAGGGTTACCTGATTGCACTGGATAATCTTGACGAGGTCATCAATCTGATCAGAAGCTCCAGGGATCCTGAATCTGCACGTACCGGATTGATGGAAAGGTTTGAACTGACGGAGATCCAAGCAAGAGCAATTCTCGACATGAGGCTTCAGCGACTCACCGGAATGGAGCGCGAAAAAATCCAGCAGGAGTTTGAAGAGCTCATGAAACTCATCGAAGATCTTAAGGACATTCTTGCCCATAAGGAGCGAAGGATGGACATCATTAAGGAAGAGCTGATGGAGATAAAAGACCGTTATGCAGATGAGCGACGCACCGTCATTGAGCACAATGCCGAGGATTTCAGTTACGAGGACATGATTCCAAATGAGGAGGTGATCATCACTGTCTCCCATCAGGGATATGTGAAGCGTACGGCCCTTAAAGAATACAGGACCCAAAGCAGGGGCGGAGTAGGTTCCAGGGGAGTAAGTACCAAAGATGACGACTACACAGAATACATCTTCTCTGCTTCCACCCATAATTACCTGTTGATTTTCACCGACAAAGGAAAACTTTTCTGGCTGAAGACCTATGCTATTCCTGAAGGGAGCAAAGTGTCCAAGGGCAGACCTATCCAAAACCTGATCAATATCGAGGGAGATGATAAGATCAGATCCATTATTCAGGTGACCGATTTGTCAGATGAGGATTATATCCAGAACAATTATATTGTAATGACCACCAAGCAAGGTATCATTAAAAAGACCACGCTTGAGCAGTATTCAAGACCAAGGTCCAATGGTATCATTGCCCTGAATATCCGAGAGGATGACCAGTTGTTGAATGTGGAGCTGACCCATGGGGATTCCCATATTATCATTGCCGCTAAGTCGGGAAGGGCCATCCATTTCCATGAATCAGCGGTAAGACCGATGGGACGGACAGCAACAGGAGTAAAAGCGATCACCCTCGCTGATGAAAACGACTTTGTTGTTGGCATGATTTGTGTAATCAGAGAGGACGCCACCTTGTTAGTAGTATCAGAAAAAGGGTACGGCAAACGTAGCCCTGTCGATGAATACAGGATTACCAACCGAGGAGGTAAAGGTGTAAAAGCCATGAACATCACCGAGAAGACAGGAAGTCTTGTGGCCATAAAAGAAGTGGTGGATTCCGATGACCTGATGATCATCAATAAATCAGGAATCATTATCCGTACACCGGTTGCAGGATTGCGTGTCATGGGTAGAGCTACTCAGGGTGTTAGGTTGATAAAACTCAACGACAACGATGAAATATCTTCCATAGAAAAGGTGGAAAATGTAGAGGAGGAGTTGGAAGAAGAAATCCAAGACAATATTACTGAAGAATCTTCAGATGATTCAAGTGAAACAGAACAAACAAAAGAGGAATAAATAAAGAGAAATGAAAAAATTAATTTTATCATTGGCTTTGGTCGGTGTGGCTTCAACCGTAGCCTTTGGCCAAAAAAAGGTAGTGAAATCAGCAGAGAAGAATCTCAGAAAAGGAGAATTGGAGGCCGCCCTATCTGATATAGAAATGGCTACTCAAGATGCTGAGACCGGAGCTGATCCTGAAACATTCCTGATCAAAGGAAAAATTTTGACCACTCAATTTGTAGCGGATTCATCCAATACTGAAGCTACCGTGACCAAAGGACGAAATGCGTTTGATGCGTTTACCAAGGCTTTGGATATGGATGGTAATGACTCTACCAGCAAGATAGGTAAAGAGGTTTATAAAGAGGTGGTACCTGGTCTTCCTGAAAATATGCAGGGAGAAGGTGTGTATAAAATCAAGAATGCTGCTGTAGATAAAGCCATCGCCCGATACGAAGAAGATGATTTGGGGTTGGCATCAAAATTCTTCGGATTGGCAGCTGATATCGATCCTGCTGATACTTCGATCGTGTTCAATGCCGGTTATACCGCTAACAACAGTGGAAATTATGAGGATGCCAAGAAGTACCTGACCCTGCTTTTGGACAACCCTGATTACAATAAATTAAATGCTTACTATTTCCTTATCCAAATTGCCAACCAAGAAGAGGATAACCAAGAAGAAGCTTACCGATTGGTAAAAGAAGCGAGAGAAGAATATCCAATGGATGAAGGTTTGTCTGAATTCGAAATCCAGTTGTTGCTTCAGTTGGAAAAGATGGATGAAGCCATGGCATCAATCAAAGAGTCTTTGGAAAAAGATCCTAACAATGCACCTATCAGGTTAAGGTATGGTTATCTGAAAGAGCAAGCTGGGGATACTGACGGTGCCTTGGAGGAATATTTGAAGACAGTAGAAATTGATCCTAACTTCTTCGAAGGTAACTATTATGCCGCAGCGGTTTATGTGGATAAGGCGAGGGAGATCATCAATGAGGTAAATAACCTTCCTGATGCAGAATGGGAGACCAAGTCTGATAAGATGCTTGCTGAGGCAGATGATTTGTATAAAAAAGCCGTTCCTTTGTTTGAAAAAGCGTTGGAAAGTAAGCCTGAGAACACAGAAATCATGCAGATTCTGTTCCAGATTCATACCCGTTTGAAAAACGAGGCGAAGGCTACAGAATATGATAAAAAGCTACAAGAGCTTCTAGGTCCAAACTGGATGGAAGGTTAATCAAGCTTTTAAGAATAAACAAAAAAAGGTTGCTGATTTGATCAGCAACCTTTTTTTATTGCTTTTGGAATTATAGATTTTTGATTTGGTGTTTTTAGGAATCGCGGAATGTAAGGATGAATTATTTAATCGTGCTTTTATATT
>NZ_BAAHAP010000063.1:0-33067 GCF_054777495.1 Echinicola sediminis
TTTGTTCCAGTTTCACCTTTGCTCAGAACACGCGGTTGTCAATGTCCCGTCTTAAGGGCAAACCATACTTACTTTATTATAACAATACCTCTGCCCTGAAAAGGGCCTCATCTGGATATCTCCAAGTGACAACCGGGGGTACCGTGAGCTTACCTCACCCTGAACCCCGAAAGGGGTGAAACCTCTCAATTAACCAAGCATATACTTCTCATCAAAAGAAACCCCGTTCTCCATCAATAATCTTTTGTATTCATCATAAAAGGTTTCCGAAAGATGATGATCCTTTTGCCGTTTAATATATTGAATTACATGGTTCCTTTCCCTAATTGAAAGAGTGAAGGCACCATAACCTTCCCCCCAACTGGTAAAACCATGAAAATTACCAGACTCTCTCATCCATTTACTACTGGCTGCTTTAATCTCTCTTACAAAATCAGCCAGTGCCAATGATGGGTGTAGATCTGTCAACAAATGAATATGGTTAGAGGTCCCATTTATTTGAAACAACTTACACTGCTTGTTTTTTACGATTCCCCAGATATAAGCAAACAATGTCTTTTCCGTTTCTTCTTGTATAGTTGGCGCCCTATTCTTGGTTCCAAAAACGATATGGTAGTAGATCTGCCTGTATGATGCCATTGTTAAAAAATTAGAATATTGATATAAATTAATGTATGATTAAATTACCAAAAAAACAGAATAATCTTTCATGACAAAACCATTTTGTGTCGCCCCTTTGGGGCTCTAGGGTTGACATGTATACTCCAACCCGGGTTTGCACCCGGGGTTATCCAAATCCTGCCCTATGGGCAGAGGGCCTCATCTGGATATCTCCAAGTAGACATCCACCGCTGCGGTTTAACAAACTGTCCATAAATTTCAAAAGAGTTTTTTTTGCTACACAAACTCTTCTTAAAAATCTCAAAACTTCTTCTATAGCCAACTTGGAATTTCAGAATAGAGATATGGTTTGTTCCAGTTTCACCTTTGCTCAGAACACGCGGTTGTCAATGTCCCGTCTTAAGGGCAAACCATACTTACTTTATTATAACAATACCTCTGCCCTGAAAAGGGCCTCATCTGGATATCTCCAAGTAGACATCCATCGCTGGGGTTTACCAAACTGCTCCATAAACTTCAAAGGAGTTTTTTTGCTACGCAAACTCTTCTTAAAATCCTGAAAACTTCTTGTATGACCAACTTAGAACTTCAGAATAGAGATATGGTTTGTAGCAGTTTCACCTTTGCTCAGAACACGCGGTTGTCAATGTCCCGTCTTAAGGGCAAACCATATTTACTTTGTTAATACACGACCTCAGCCCTGAAAAGGGCCTCATCTGGATATCCCCCGGTGACAACCGGGGGTACCGTAAGCCTACCTCACATTGAACCCCGAAAGGGGTGATACTCATTAAGGGCCATCAACCATAAATCAAAAAACAGATAAGACCAAACTTTCCAGGCTGCTCTACCAGCTGAAATCTTCGAAACGGATCGAGTTCCTCCCTACTTTAACTTTGTGGGGAGGGCCAAAACTGACAGACCCACCGTGAATCAGTCAAAAAACGAAACAATTTTATAAATATGATACAATTTTGAAAGTACAATTTCAAAATCATCACCCTAAAAAACAGCTATAAACCACCCTGCAAGGCCTTTTCTTAGCTCAAGCGCAACAGCTGCAAAGAATTTATAATCTTTTGGAACAGATTCAAAAAAACCTCCTCCCCCTTCTTCATAGCTTTGTATCAACAATAGCCCATGAAGAAAATAACCACATATTATTCCATCATCGTTTCCATTTCCGGATTTTTGTTCGGATTTGACACTGCAGTCATTTCCGGTGCCAATCTCCCTTTGAAAGCACTTTGGGAAACATCGGAATGGTTCCACGGCTTCTTTATAATGTCCGTGGCGCTTTGGGGAACGGTTGTTGGAGCCCTCTTTGGAGGTATCCCCTGTAATCTCATCGGCAGAAAAAACACCCTTTTCTGGATTGGCGTATTTTTCTTGGTCTCTGCCATAGGAACCGCCCTGTCGACCGATCCTTTAGTATTTTCATTTTACAGATTTATCGGAGGTTTGGCCATTGGAGCCTCTTCTATTGCTGCCCCCACTTATGTAGCGGAAATTTCCCAAGCTTACAAAAGAGGCAGACAGGTGGGACTTTATCAGATCAATATTGTAACAGGCATCCTTCTGGCTTATGTTTCCAATTATTTCCTTCAAGGTGTAGGAGGAAGCAATGATTGGAGATGGATGCTGGCAGCAGAAACAGTTCCTGCCTTGATTTACCTGGCATTTATTCTGGACATCCCTGAAAGCCCCAGATGGCTTTTGCTCAGACGGCAGGACGAAAGTGCGGCCAGAAAGGCATTGCAAAAAATCACTGAAAGTGCCCGTATTGAAAAAACACTTCTCTCCATCAAGCAAGATACCTTTCAGTCTAAAAGCTTAAAGCTCTTTTCTTCCAAAAATAAACTCAGCTTGTTTCTGGCTGCTTGCCTGGCCATTTTCAACCAGTTTAGTGGCATTAACTTCATCTTGTATTATGCTCCTGAAATCATGGAAAAAGCAGGCTTTGTCACCTCCACCTCCCTCCTGGGAGCTGTATTTATTGGATGTACAAACCTGATTTTCACCCTGATCGGCATGTACCTGATAGACCGGAGTGGTCGTAAACGACTGATGATCATAGGATCCATCGGCTATATGATCAGCCTTGCCGTCATCAGTTACGGCTTCTACATCAATGCTGCCCCCGGATTTATTCTGGCCTTTGTCCTGCTCTTTATTGCCTCCCATGGTATAGGGCAGGGAGCGGTAATCTGGGTGTTTATATCTGAGATTTTCCCTACCAAAGTGCGCGCCATGGGCCAATCCTTTGGTGCAGGCATACATTGGAGTGCTGCAGCTTTGATCACCCTTTTTGGGGCCGTACTGATCAATAACCTAGCGCCCTTCCAAATTTTCCTCATTTTCCTCAGTATGATGACTTTGCAAACACTCTTTGTCTGGTTTATCATGCCGGAAACCAAAGGAATCGAGTTGGAACACCTACAAAAACAATTGCACAAGAAAACCCAATATCTATGAAACCATGAATCGTAACAAACCAAAAATCACATTTCAATTAAACCTAAACTATTAACATGAAAAACCCATTTACCGTATGAAAACACACATTTTAAGTCTGTTATTTGCCTTGTTGCTTGTTCTGCCGGCAATGGCCCAGAACGGTGATATTACAGGCAAAGTCATTGATGAGTCCACTGGAGAACCACTTCCCGGCGTGACTGTACAAGTCCAAGGTACCACCAAAGGGGCCATCACCGATTTGGATGGTAATTACAGCATTTCAGCCGGCCCTGAGAATATTTTGATCTTTTCCTTTATTGGCTACAAAAACGTTTCGGAAACCATCGGCAACAGAAGCGTCATTGATATCATGCTGGGACAAGATGTCTCCAACCTGGATGAGGTGATAGTCGTGGGATATAGCTCCCAGAAAAAATCCGATATGACCGGTGCCATCGTGGCCGTGGACCTTACACCCATAGAAGGACAAAGTATGAGTAACGGCAACCCGATGCAGGCCCTTCAAGGCAGGGTTCCCGGCCTATACGTGGAAAAATCCGGAGACCCCTCCGGAGCCAGCAGCCGGGTCTTGATCCGTGGGATTACTACTTTAGGGAACAACGATCCTTTGTATGTGATCGATGGGGTACCGACCAAAAGACCTGAGGTATTTGCCAGCTTGAACCCAGAAGCCATCGAGTCCATCCAGGTATTGAAGGATGCTTCCGCCTCTTCTGTTTATGGCTCCAGGGCAGCAAATGGTGTAATCGTGGTCACCACCAAAAACAAAACCCAGGGCGGGGACAAACTTGGCGTGACCTTTAACTCCAGCTTCTCCATGCTTTCTGAAAAACAACAACGCTACGACATGCTGAATGCTGTCCAACGTGGTGAAGCGTTATGGAGAGCCTCCGTGAATGATGGCGCAGACCCTGCGGGAGGATACGGTGAAATCTATGATTTCGACTGGAACGGTGATTTTGACAACCCCGTTTTGAACAGTGTAAGCGTAAAACCTTTTGTCGGTGGAAACCAAAGTGTGCCGGCCGGGGATACTGACTGGCAAGACGCCACCTATGAAAGAGGCTATGCCTTTAACAATGAACTGACGGTTTCTACCAATTCGGACAAATCTTCTCTTATGGTCAATCTGGGGCATTACAAAAATACCGGTATGCTCAAGTACACGGGCTTCGAACGTTACACTGCCCGTTTAAATGCCAACACCTGGTTGTTCGATGATAAGGTAAGGTTTGGATTGAACACCCAATTCTCCTCATCCAACGAAACCCTGGCATCCCCTGATGTGGGAAGTGCCCCTACTCCAGGCCTCGCCATCACCATGGCTCCTACCATTCCCGTATATGATGCCAATGGGGAATTTGCAGGTCCTCTTGGGTCAGGATACTCCGATAGGAACAACCCTGTCCTGATGCAGTTCCTAAACCGATGGGACAATACCCGGAAGAACAATTTCTATGGAAATGTATTTGCTGAATGGTCTATTTTGGAAAACCTGCGGTTCAAAACCAGCTTGGGACTAGACTTCAGTGACTTCCAGAAAAAGGACATCGAACGACGCGTAAACAACGGTTTCATTACCCGTAGCAACAACCGTTTGATCTGGGATACCAACAAGTTTACCAGCTTGGTATTTTCCAACACCTTAAACTATCAGCTCACTAAAGGGGATCATAGGTTCGAAGTATTGCTGGGCGTGGAATCCATCAAAGACGACCTGACCAGCATCCTTGCCATGGCCGATGGTTTTGCGGTGGAAACAGAATCTTACTTTGTATTGGATGCGGCCACAGGTGCAAGAACCTCCAATGGACGCTCCACAGGAAGCAGGTTGCTTTCCCAATTTGGTAAACTCAACTATGCTTTCTCTGATAAATACCTCGCATCCTTCACCCTGAGAAGGGACGGTTCCTCCCGCTTTGGTAAAAACAACCGCTACGGTATTTTTCCTGCCGCCACTATGGGCTGGAGAATCAGTAACGAGGAGTTCTTGAAGGATAATGAAATCCTGGCTGACCTTAAGGCAAGAGTGGGATATGGTGAAGTAGGCAACCAGGAAATTGGTGATCTGGCTCGCTTTGGACTTTACCAGTCAAGGTATGGCCCTAACCAATCCCAGTTTATCGGTGGCTTTTTTGAAATCTATTATAACGTAGGTACCGCTTATGATATCAACGGCAATAATACAGGAAACCTTCCTTCAGGATTTGTCTCCATCCAGGCAGAAAACCCTGACCTGAAATGGGAAACCACCAAAGAATGGAACTTTGGACTGGACTTCAGTTTGTTCAACTTCGCCATCAATGGTTCCTTTGATTATTTCACCAGAAAGACAACGGACATCCTTACCACTCCCCCCATCGCCTCGGTGATCGGTGAAGGCCAGCAGAGGGTCTTGAACGGCGCCTCTACGGAGACCAAAGGTTGGGAATTGGCCCTAAACTATGCCAAGGACTTCAACCGCGACCTGACCTTGTCCGTCAACACCAACTTCGGTGGGTTCAAGGATGAGATCACTTTCCTGCCCGAAGAAGTAAGGACCGCCTTCCCGGGAACCGCTGAAAACTCGATTTTGGGACAGTCCCAATTCTCCATCTTCGGTTACCAAACAGACGGTCTGTTCGAAAGCCAGGAAGATGTGGACAACAGTCCCGATCAAGTGGGCGCAAGGCCTGGTGGACTGAAATTCAAGGACATCAATAATGACGGTGTGATCGATTCTGATGACCGTGACTTTATCGGGACCACCCTACCTTCTTTGGAGTATGGTGTAGGGATCGATTTGAAATACAAAAACTTCGACTTCTCTGTCTTTGGATCAGGGGTCACCGGTAGAATCGGGCAGGACCCTTACATCTTCTGGAACAACTTTGTGCAGGGACGTGAAAATGCCGGTCTGGGAGTTTTGGACGCCTGGACCCCGGAAAACACCAATACCGATATCCCGGCTTTATCACTGGCTTTTAATGACCAGAGAACTTCCGATTACTTGTTTAGAAACAATGCCTATTTCAAAATCAGAAACCTTCAACTGGGCTATTCATTGCCAGAAGAAATCATCAATAAATGGGCAGGTATGAACAGGCTGAGGGTGTATTTCCAAGGAGAAAACCTGCTATGGTTTACCCCTAAGGATTATATAGGTTCCGATCCAGAGCGTACCGATGTCAACAGGATCCCTGTACCTACCACCTTCACATTAGGTTTGAATGTAAACTTCTAAACTTTGGAACTCATGAAAAACTATAAATTATATATTGCTTCAATTTTGCTGGGATTAAGCTTAAATGCCTGCTCAGAAGACTTTCTGGAATATGAACCTGAGGGGGTGCTATCCAGTGACAACGTAGCCACTCCCGAAAATGCGGAAGGATTGGTGATTGCGGCTTATGCTGGTATCGGCAATGACGAAATGATCGGCCCCTTGACCCATATGTGGGTATTTGGCAGTGTGCGATCAGATGATGCTTATAAAGGAGGCGGTGGTCGAAGTGACGTAGGAGAAATTGACCGCTATGAACAATACAACCTGACCATTCCTGACCAGGGCGACTTCATGGCACCGCGTACCTGGACCAATTACTATAAAGCGATTTCAAGGGCCAATTTTGCCCTGCAAGTGATCAATGAGATTCCTGATGCAGACTACCCCAATAAGGCGATCAGGCAGGCTGAGCTAAGGTTTTTGAGGGCGCATTCTCATTTCATGCTGAAAATGCTGTTCAAAAAAATCCCTTATATCACCGAAGAGCTGAGCCAGGAGGAAATCGCCCAAGTGTCCAACGACATCCCCAACGATGACCTATGGAACAAAATCGCGGATGACTTCTTGTTTGCTTATAATAACTTGCCTCAGGCCCAGGACGAAGTAGGCAGGGCAGATAGAAATGCAGCCGCCGCCTATCTGGCCAAAACAAGATTATTTCAAGCTTATGAGCAAGATGACCAGCATCAGGTGGTCAACATCAATCAGTCCAGATTGGAAGAAGTGATCCAATATGCTGATGAAGTGACAGGAAATTTAGAGGATGATTTTGGCAACAATTTCCTGGATGGTTTTGACAACGGACCTGAGTCGATCTGGGCTGTACAGTTCTCCATCAACGATGGTACCACTGTGGGCAGGTTGAGCTTTGTCACAGGACTAAATTCTCCCCACGGAACAGGCCTCTACGGATGCTGCGGCTTCCACCTGGCCAGCCAGAATATGGTCAATGCATTTGAAACAGATGATAATGGACTTCCTTTGCTGGACACTTTTAATGACACCGACATTTTCAATTCGGTAATGCCTGATGGCACCACCCCTCCTGCCAACGGATTGACCATCGATCCTAGAATTGACCACACAGTGGGAGTTCCGGGAAGACCCTTCAAATACCGTAACACCGTCAACGCTTCAGGAGACATGATCTACAACTTCAGTTGGGCAAGGGATCCTGGGGTATATGGATACTTTGGCAATATGAAAGAGCAGCAGGCCCCTGATTGCTCCTGCTACAAGAAGGAAGGTCCTTTTATCGGGACCTCCAAAAACATCGATTTCATCCGTTACGCTGATGTCCTCCTATGGAAAGCGGAAGCGCTGATCCAACTGAACCGCTGGAACGAAGCCCTTCCTCTGATCAATCAGGTAAGAGAGCGGGCTGCCAACAGTACCCAGCGGCCGCTGAATGCCGGTGCCAGCGATATCTACAGCGTAGGGCAATACACCTCTTTCCCTAGCAAAGAGTACGCTTGGAAGGCCTTGAAGTTTGAACGCAGACTGGAATTCGCCATGGAAGGTGCCCGATTCTTCGACTTGGTAAGATGGGGAGAAGCTGCTGAAGTGCTGAATGACTATCTGGACGAGGAAAAAACAAAAAGGGATTTCTTGGCCAATGCGGAATTTACACCGGGAAGGGATGAGTACTATCCTATTCCACAAAGAGAAATTGACTTCACCGGGGGAGTCTATAAACAAAATCCCGGCTATTAAACCTATTGGAAGAGCGGGCCGATGGAATTCGGCCCGCTTACCAAATGAAGTTCAGTCCAGATTGAACCCAAAAAAGAATAAAATAAGCTCATTGTTTACTTATCTAAAAAATAATTTCCTACTTAAGGAGTCAATTAAATCGATTAACCCATGAAGAAACCATTTTTACATCCGTTAACTTTAGGAGTCATCATTTTGCTTCTGTCCAGTATCTCCTCATTGGCGGGGGAAATTGAGCTTAAGATTTCCAAAAAGTACCTAAACCTCCCTATTAGCCATAAAGAAGACCGTCATAAAATGACTTTCCAGGTTCCCGGCCAAGCTGACCAGACGGTGGTCATCCGGCTTTCGACTGGTGAACCTGACTACTGGGTCTTCAAGGACGTGTCCAACCTTAAAGGACAAACCCTTACCATCAGTTATGAGGGCAATGAGGCAGGCCTATCCAACATCATTCAAGCGGATCAAATAGAAGGGGCTGCGGATTTATATCAGGAGAAGAACAGGCCTCAGTTCCATTTCACCACACAGAGAGGATGGATCAATGACCCAAATGGGCTTCTTTATTATGATGGGGAATATCATCTTTTTTATCAGCACAACCCCTATGAAAGAGAATGGGAAAACATGCACTGGGGCCACGCAGTCAGCAAAGACCTTATCCATTGGGAAGAACTTCCAACGGCCCTCTACCCGGACCATTTAGGAACCATGTTTTCCGGCTCCGCGGTTATTGATTACGACAATACAGCTGGTTTCAACAAGAAAAACACCCCTGCAATGGTTGCTGCTTTCACGGCTGCAAGTCCCGAAAAGCAGGTCCAGGGCATTGCCTATAGCCTTGACAAAGGCCGTACCTTCACCAAGTACGAAGGCAATCCAGTAATCGATTCCAAACACATTTGGAACAGCCAGGACACCCGTGATCCCAAAGTATTTTGGTACGGGCCGGGCAAGCACTGGGTAATGGTCCTTAATGAACGGGATGGGCATTCCATCTATAATTCCTCCGACCTTAAGCAATGGGAGTATAAAAGCCATACAACCGGATTTTGGGAATGTCCCGAGTTGTTCGAGTTACCTATAGACGGTAATCCCGACAATACGAAATGGGTGATGTACGGTGCTTCTGGAACCTATATGCTAGGTGATTTTGATGGAAAAGAGTTTACCCCAACTGCAGGGAAATACCAGTTTCTCTCGGGACCAATTTATGCCTCGCAGACCTTCACCAATGTTCCCAATGGACGAAGAATCCAGATGGGATGGGGCCAGATCAGCCACCCGGAAATGCCCTTCAAAGGCATGATGATGCTCCCTACTGAACTCAGCCTTAAAGAGACAAAGAAGGGACCTCGCCTATATAATGTTCCTGTAAAAGAAGCCAGCCAGTTATTTACCCCTATAAAACAGTGGGAATCTCTTACTGCTGAAAAGGCAAATGAAGCCTTAACATCCTTCTCCGATTCCGATGAGTTAAGGATCAGGACCACCATCAAACTTTCCCATGCCACCAGTGCAGGGTTGAACCTTTTCGGCCAGCACCTCATCGATTACGACCTTAACTTCACCAAACTTAACGGGACTTTCTATTCCCCTGAGGACCCCACCAACATGGAAATATCGGCTGACATCTATATCGACCGTACCAGTATTGAAGTCTTTATTGACGGCGGAGCCCTTACCTTGGTCATGCCACGCAGCCCTGATACCAATAATCAGGAAGGATTTCACTTCTGGGGGAACAACATCACTGTGCAAAACCTGGAAGTTTTCGACGTAAAATCTATTTGGTAACAGTACCTACTATCAAAACAATAAGCCAATGAGATCAATATTCAAACCCCTTATCGCTTTAATTTTACCGGTAGCCATTGCTGCGTGTTCCCAAAAAAACACGGAGCAGACCGTTACAGAGGTAAAACCTTTCGACGAGCCTTACCGTCCCCAGTACCATTTCAGCCCTCCTCAAAATTGGATGAATGACCCCAATGGCATGGTCTATCTGGATGGGGAATACCACCTTTTCTATCAGCATTACCCGGACAGTAATGTATGGGGGCCCATGCACTGGGGACACGCAGTTTCCAAGGACATGCTCCATTGGGAGCATCTTCCCATTGCCCTCTATCCCGATAGCCTAGGGTATATCTTTTCGGGGAGTGCGGTGATAGATCATGACAATACTTCCGGTTTGGGAGAAAACGGCCAGCCCCCTATGATCGCCATATTTACTTACCACCATAATGAACAGGGCCAAAGCCAAGGGATAGCGTATAGCAATGACAAAGGCCGTAGCTGGACAAAATATGAGAACAACCCCGTACTGAAAAGCCCGGGAATCCCGGATTTCAGGGACCCAAAAGTCAGTTGGTATGATCAGGGAGATGGCTCGGGCAAATGGATCATGACCTTGGCGGTAAAAGACCGTATCAGCTTTTATTCTTCACCCGACCTTAAGGAATGGACCCATGAGAGCGATTTCAATCCGGACTGGGCAGCCTATGGGGGTGTCTGGGAATGCCCGGACCTTTTCACTCTACCAACGCCTGACGGGGAACAAAAATGGGTCCTGTTGGTCAGCATCAATCCCGGTGGGCCCAACGGAGGCTCTGCCACCCAATATTTCACCGGGGAATTTGATGGAAAAGCATTTACCGCAGAAGGAAACCAAGTGAAATGGATCGACTATGGAGCCGATAATTATGCCGGAGTCACCTGGTCAAACATCCCTCAGGAAGACGGAAGAAGGCTGTTCATCGGCTGGATGAGCAATTGGCAGTATGCCAATGTGGTCCCTACTTCCGCATGGAGATCGGCCTTGACCTTACCGCGTAAATTAGAATTGGTCAGTTTTGAGGAACGGACGATTTTAGCTTCCAGACCGGTAAAAGAAATCCAAAGCTTAATGCAGGGATCTGAATCTCTTGCAGGTCCTGAATTCAATCTCAAGGACGAACTCTATGCACTGGACCTGCAAAAAAGCAATGGGGAACCTGCTTCCATCATCCTTAAAAATGAACTTGGAAATAGCGTCCACCTGAAAATAGAAGAAGATCAGATTGTCTTTGACCGAAGCAACGCAGGGAAAACTGATTTTCAGGAAGACTTTCAAAAAGTCCATTATGCCCCCTTGGAAGGACTTCGCATTACCAATGTAAAGGTGTATGCCGATCGCTCCTCCTTGGAGTTTTTCTTCAATGATGGAGAAATGGTCCTGACAGAAATCATCTTTCCCAATGCCCCTTTGCTTCAGCTGAAGCTTGAAGGATTTGAGGAGGGCGGAAATGTCAATTACCTTAAATCAATATGGGATTAGGGGTGGAGAAAATATAAATGAATCATTTCTATTCCTCTTACTTCTGGTTAGCTTAGCAGCTTGCCTTAAAATAACCTGACATGAACAGTAAAAAGTATGTAATCTTCCTCTCCATTGTGGCGGCACTGGGGGGCTTCTTGTTTGGATTTGACACCGCTGTAATTTCCGGTGCGGAAAGATTCATTCAAGAAAAGTGGCAGTTGAGTGATTGGACCCATGGGATGGCCGTGGCCATTGCCCTTTACGGAACAGTCCTTGGAGCATTGTTTGGAGGCATTCCTGCCGACAAATATGGCCGAAAATCCTCTTTGTTGTGGATTGGGGTACTCTACTTTGCCTCTGCCATGGGATCTGCCCTTGCCCCAGAGATCGTATCCTTTATGATTTTTCGCTTTATTGGAGGACTGGGAGTCGGCGCATCCTCCGTGGTGGCCCCGATGTACATCAGCGAAATCGCTCCCGCCAAAAACAGGGGGGTACTGGTGGCCCTCTTCCAATTCAATATCGTCTTCGGTATCCTGATGGCCTATTTCTCCAACTACCTTATCGAAACAGCCAACCTCAATGAAAGCTGGCGCTGGATGCTGGGCATGGAGGCTATTCCTGCACTGATATATACTTTACTGACCATCAAGGTCCCCAAAAGCCCCAGATGGCTTATTGCCCACCAAAACAATGTGGAAGAGGCCACGGCCATCCTTACCAAAACAGACCCTGAAGGGGTGGATGAGGCTATCCGCTTGGCCATAGAAGAGCGTAACCGTGAAAAGATAAAGGTAGGGTTTTCTGCCCTTTTCAAACATGGCCATATCAAAACCACCCTACTGGCCGTGATGATCGCCATGTTCAACCAGCTTTCCGGTATCAATGCCATTATCTATTTTGCCCCTAGGATCTTTGAGATGGCCGGAATAGACGCTGAAAGCGCTTTGCTTTCCACCATCGGTATCGGTGCTGTCAATATGGTGGCCACCATGTTGGGGCTCTACCTGATAGACCGGATCGGTCGAAAGAAACTGATGCTGATCGGATCCATTGGCTATATCATATCCTTGGTGTTGATTGCCTATTCTTTTTCGGGAGGCACCATCGGCCCGGCCTTCTTACCCCTGTTTGTGTTCATGTTTATCGCCTCCCATGCTGTCGGGCAGGGCAGCGTGATCTGGGTGTTCATCTCAGAGGTCTTTCCTAACGAAACCAGGGCTTATGGGCAGTCCCTTGGCTGCTTTACCCATTGGATCTTGGCCGCTGTTATAGCCAATATTTTCCCCTTCTTCGCAAATGCCTTCGGGCCTGTCAGCATCTTTGGCTTCTTTGCCCTGATGATGGTAGGCCAGCTGATTTGGGTGCTGACCAAAATGCCGGAAACCAAAGGCCGCTCCCTAGAAGAAATACAGCAGGACTTGATGGTTAGCGGTAAATAGGGAAAGAGGTTTGAGAATTCGACAATAAAACAACAATGAATAAGAAAATAGTTATTTTCGGTGAAATGCTCTGGGATTGTTTTCCTGACAAAAACATCCCTGGAGGGGCCCCGATGAATGTGGCCCTCCATACCCAGTATCTAGGCCTTGAAACTTCCTTTATCTCCAGGGTAGGCCATGATAAGCTTGGAAGGGAACTGGTGGACTTTGTCCAATCCAAGTCCCTGACGACCTCTTTGATCCAAGAGGATGCCGAGCATGAGACCAGCCGTGTCTTGGTGGATAATACCGACAAGGAAAATATCCAGTATGAAATTGTCAAACCGGTAGCTTGGGATTACATAGATTGGCATCCGGCCATTCAGGAAAAAGTAGATCAGGCCGATGCCTTTGTTTTTGGCAGCTTGTCCGCCCGAAGCGAAAAAAGTCGGGCTACCCTGTTCAAGCTTCTTGAAACCCCCACCTTAAAGATTTTGGACATCAATCTTCGCGCTCCGCATTATGAAAGGGACACACTTGACCAGTTGCTTCAAAGGGCTGATATCCTAAAAATCAATGACGATGAGCTGGACATCCTTATCGACTATTACCAGCTTCCTCCAAGCTTGGACGAAGCTGTCAAAAAGTTATCGGAGCTGTTCACCCTTCACATGGTCTGCATCACCAAAGGATCCGCTGGAGCAGCCATCTATGACGGCAAAAACCTTTACCAACACCCTGGCTATAAAGTGCAGGTGGAAGATACCGTAGGTTCAGGAGATGCCTTTTTGAGTGGGTTCATCTCCAAATTCCTCTCCGCTTACAGCCCGGAAGAAATTCTTGACTTTGCCTGTGCTTTGGGCGCATTGGTGGCAACCCAGAAAGGAGGAACTCCCCATTATGACCTGGAGGCCATTAGTGCTATTCGGAAGTAGTTACCGGAAATTTGGAGGATTGGTTATTAGGGGTGGCTGGCCACAGTTGACGGTCAACGGTCAACAGCTTTGTTGTCCCGTCCTCCCCCAAGACTATCAGGGGGAGGATGGACTACAGTTGACGGTCGACAGTCGACCGCCTATAAACAAGTATCATACACTCGGTGAGCTGTTTTCTGTTAGATAGCAGACACCGATCACAAATCAACGATTACTTTTTCCCTACCGCCAACCGTTTTAGCCAACAGCCACCCTTACCCCTTCCCTGGCGGATTTAAAAGCGGCCTCCACCACCATGATGTCCTTCATCCCTTCCTCGCCCGGAACCATCACCGGCTTATTTTCCAATATCGCCAACGCATCATCATCCATCTGAACGGCCTGCTGACTCTTTACCTGGTCTGAAAATTCCAGTCCATCGCTGGTTTCCCCCTTGATCCCCCTATAGGATTGAAAAGGTTCCAACCTCATATTGCCCCTCCTGCAGGTTACCGTCAGTCGCCCCATATTCATCCCAAAACTGGTGGCACAGTTGGCCATCAGCCCGTCAGGAAATTCCAGGATATAATTCATGGTCTCGTCCACCTCACTGAACATCTCCGGCCTCATTTTGCTCTCATAAGCCATGACAGATATCGGCTCCATGCCACTTAGATAACGGACAGCATTGATGGGATACACGCCCATGTCGTACATGGCCCCACCACCCATCTCCCGGTCCAGCCTCCATATCCCCTCACTGTTCATGTAAAACCCGGCCACTGCTTCCATCATTTTCAGTTCACCGTACTTTTGGCTCCTAATAAACTCCCTAAACTGTTTTGTATTGGGTTCATGCTGCATGCGGTACCCAATGCTTAGTTTGACCTTGTTCCGCGCACAGGCATCAATGATCTGCTGGCACTCCTTTACGGTCTTTGCCATCGGCTTTTCGCACCATACATGCTTTCCGGCCTCGGCAGCCTTAATGGCAAATTCCGTGTGCATGCTGTTGGGCAGCACTACATAGACTACGTCAATGTCCGGATTATCCGCAATGGATTCAAAATTCTGGTAGTTGTAGATGTTTTTGTCCGGAATATTATATTTCTCCTGCCAGGACACTGCTTTGGCAGGAGTACCGGTAACAATGCCAGCCAAATAGCAGTGTGAGGTCATTTGCAAGGCGGGAGCCAGCTGACCGGTACTGTAGCCTCCCAGCCCTACCAGAGCCACGCCCAGCCTTTCTTTCTTTTTTGCGATGGAGATAGTAGGAAAACTCATGGCGGCGGTCATCATGGCGGTTGTTTGTATAAACTGTCTTCTTTGCATTTGAAAAATAGGTTAAATGGATCATCACCTTAATTTACAAAAGAAAACCCTATTATCCCCTCTAATGCCTTGGACTAAGCTCGTAGCTTCTTGCTGAATTCCTGCAAAACAAACCCTATAAATCTGCGCAAATCAGCGAGATCAGGGGGAAACAGCATTTAAGTTATTATAAAAGCCCTTTGACTACAGCATGCAAAAAAAAAGCCCCTCCAAAATTATGGACGGACTCCAGCTTTTTGCTATTGAAATAAATCAAAAATTCTTTCCTAGGGAAACTTTAAACACACTGCTTTTAGTTTCCATTTCATTATAATTCAAATCTTTAAAACCAAAGTCGTAACTCCCCTGAACATTAAATCCCAGGGGTAAGTTTATCCCAAGCCCTACTACCCCGCCAAGATCAAACCTGGAGAGTGTTCCCAAAGAGGACGCCTCCGTGGAGCCATTATAATTCCTGGCTAACAGCACCGATGCCTGAGGGCCTCCAAAGAGATTGATCAAGGGGATAAACCCCAATCGAATGACAAGCGGCATGTCAACATAGTGCAGGCGGTCCTGCGTCAATTGACCCTGATCGCTTACTTCAAAGTTTCTCTGCGAATACTGCACTCCCGGCTCTATGGCCAGTAAACCCAAAAAATTCACCTTATGGTACAAACCGGCATGAAATCCGGCATTTCCTTTAGTGCTAATCCCTTTAATGTCCGTATAGTTCCATCCTGCTCGGATCCCTGTCTGAGCCTGAGCAGCATGATAACCTACTGCCATCAGGATGGCAAAAGTGATCATCCATCTTTTCATGGTTATTTTAGGTTTTGTAGGAGAATGATATTTCCTCTGACCGACCGGTTTTTTGACATATCACCAGTGGACAGTCTGATTAAATCAAAAAGAGGCTTTCTCATAAGTTCGCGCCATTGCAATTCCATCAAACGTGCAGTGATGGCACATCAGGATCACTTCGTTTTGCTCGTGATTACCTGCCCGACAACTATCGGTGACGTTTTTCTTGTTATGAGAAAGCCCCTTTTATTTTGCTGGGCCTAGAAACTATATCCCAGTGAAACCTTGAACCCGCGGTTATAAACTTCCGCATCGGAGTCCTTAAATACCGGCGTCAAACCAAGGTCATAGCTTCCTTGAACATTCAAGCCAACAGGAAGGTTGTAACCTATACCAAAAACCAAGCCTGCATCAAGGTCATTGACATCATCCCGCTCCCACTCGAAGGTGGATCCAAAGGCGTCCCCCTCAAATTCTGCTTTGGTCAAAATAGATCCTTGTGGGCCTGCAAAAATATTGAAACCGTCACTGGCATAAAACCTTAAAAGTATGGGAACATCAATATAACTGAGGATGGTTCTCGACTCGGTGAAGTTATCAGCTTCTGTCCCTTTCTGCGAATAATAAGCACCGGGCTCGATGGCAAAATTATCGGTTACAAACATATTACCGTAAATACCTGCATGGAATCCAGCTCTATTGGTATAGTCATTATTAGAGCCGTCGTCCCCTCCCCAGTTGAAGAAGTTGACACCACCTCGGATACCAAAGTTACTTACCTGAGCACTTGCAGGGGTTCTTCTTTGTGCATTGGCATCCCAAACAAACATCGAAACTGCGATAAAAGCAAAAATGATCTTTTTCATATTATTCAAATAGTTGGTCTTGACAGATCTTTTGCCAATTCCATGCCAAAACCGCTTTAGAAAAAGAAGAAAAACAGCAAGATTCTATAAAAAACTAGCCAGCAGCTAAATAACCCGCTTTTCAATATAATAGGAGTTGAGGATCGCCAAGGCCCCCATATATTTCAGTTTAAAGCGCATCAAATCGCCCACTTTGTAATTTTTGGGGTTCTTGCCCAGATCCAGGATCAGCATATCTGAACTTGCCCCCAACACCTCAAATTCATCCTTATCGTAAATCAGGTATTTAGGGTCCACATCCAACAGACCTATGTCCAAAATTCCCCGAAATGAGGATTGCCCATACAGATTTTCATCAATTTCGGCCACTTCTCCCTGGGGGTTGGCTGCCAGATTCCCCGTAGGCAACAAGGGCTTTTCCTGCATCTCGATGATCTCCGTACAAAGTTCAAACACCTGGTCATTCATGCCTTCAATGGTGCTGTTGTCAAATAGGTTTGCCCCAAAATAAAGCGTCTCCCCTACCCTAAAGTGGTTGATGCCCTTGGGCAATTGGTGGTTTAGCATTAAGGGGATGGTCACTGAGGTCCCGGCAGATACCCAGGGGATTTCCTTGTTGAACTTGAGTTCAATGATCTGTTTATAAAGGGAAAGCTGTACCAGTTTATCTGCGGATGGCATTACCCCGTTCAGGCAGTTTAAATTGGTGCCTAAGCCGATCACCTCCACATTGGGAAGACGGAAAATTTTTTCATAGAAATCAATCAGGTCATTTCCCATCACCCCTTCACGCAAATCTCCGGTTTCCACCATGATGATGATCTGGTGCTTCTTATCCTGCTTTACAGCTTCCTCACTGATCCATTTAATCGTATTCAGTTCACTATTGAGGCTTACATCAGCATAGGTGACCACATCGGCAAGGTTTCGCTTTGAAGGAGGTTTGATGTATACCGTTTTTATGGAGGAGTTGAGTTGTTTTACCTTGGCCAAATTGCTGATCCTGGAATCATGGATTTCATCCACCCCCAGCTTGATCAGTTCCTTGATATAGATTTCATTCCCACAAAGCAATTTAGAAACCACCCCCCAGCCGACCTCATGCTCCTTAAATTTCTCCCGGAGAAACTGGTAATTTTTATGAAGGTTTTCCCTGTATAGATTTAAAAATGCCATGTTATTTTTTCAACCTCATTTCAAGGTATTTATTGGTGAAGCCCAATTTTTCATAAAGAAGCTTGGCGGGGTTGTCCGGTTCCACATGCAGGGCGATGTCCCCGCTGGCCATGTTAATAGCCGTTTCCATTAATTTTTTACCCACGCCTTTCCCCCTTTGGTTACCATCGACGGCGATATAAACTAGTATATTTTCGGGAATATATCCAGACATTCCGGTCTTATTTACCACTACAGCCCCCACAATGTCACCCTTTTCTCGCCCCAGCACTACAAAGCCTCCTTTGTCCACCGCCTTATCCAAGGCATAGTCCAGGCATTTCATTATATGCTCGTGGGGATCACCATATTGATCCAGGTGTTTGAAAAGGAAATCGGCGATTTCTGTTTTCTGTAAAAAAGTAGCGTTATCTATCGTGCTTAATGTTTCAATATTCATGACTTGGTTTCTTTTATCAATGAGGTTTTCATTATTTCAGTTTATCAACCAGCAAAAACACTGCTAAAGAGGCCGTCAGGCCAAATAAATTGGCATCCAAGCCCAAGGGCAAGACCATTCCGTTGAGGGCAAGACCCGCTGTAACTCCTCCCCCGATAATCATCGAAGCCAAAGCAGCCTTGGGATTGGTTTTGTTCCAAAACAAACCTGCCAGAATAGGCACTAAAAGCCCTGAAACCATAAAAGCGTAAGAGTACAGCATTAGTTCCAGCACATTGGTCATTTGCATGGCTATAATGAGCGCCACCGTACCGATTAACAAAGTGAAAAGCTGACTGAATCTCATGGATTTCTTTTCAGGCTGTTTGTCAAACCATTTTCCAAAAAGATCGGTGGTCATGTTACCGGAGGCTGCCATCAGGCAGGAATCCGCTGTGGAAAGCACCGCTGAAAAATAAGCCGACATCATCAGTCCCATAATCCCTGCAGGAAGAACATTACTCAATAGTATGGGCAGGCCCATTTCTGGATCCAGATCAGTCGCGGCCTCTGCGATCATGTCCTGCTCAAAAGCTACTCTTGCCAAAACGCCTAAAGACACCCCCATAAAAGCCATGATGGGCCACTCGAAAATCCCCGCTATGTACCATGCCCGCTGGGCAGTTTTGACATCGCGGCTGGCAAAAATCCGCTGATAAAGGGTCATGCCCACAAACCAAATGGGCAAAATGGTAATCCCCCAATTGGCCAAATCCTGCCAGCTAAGGTTGGTGAGGCTGAAAAATTCAGAGGGCAATGTTTTTTGGATTTCGGACCATCCGCCCACATGAAAATAGGAAATCGGCAAACCGATGAAGATAAAGCCCAAAATCAAAATGATCCATTGGATGGTATCGGTATAGATCACTGCCTTGAGCCCTCCCAAAACAGTGTACACCACAGCAATCACCCCCATGATCAGCAAAGCCGTATTAAGGTCCAAGCCTTTGAATGTTCCTGCGGCCAGCTTTGCCCCTGCCAACAACTGGCTGGAAGTAAAGCCCAAGTACCCCACAAAACAAATGATACCTGCCACAATACCCACCTGGCGGTTAAAAAGGTACTGGAAAATCTGGGGAAAGGTATAAAACTTGGCAAAAGCGGGATTGGCTTTCACTTTAGGTATAAGAAAAACCGCAGCCAACCAGGCCCCCAGAAGGCCGGTAAAAAGCATCCAACTACCTGAAATGCCCATGGCAAAGCCCAGGCCTCCCAAGCCAATCGAAAAACCTCCACCCACATCCGTAGCCACCACGGATAAGCCGATATGGGTAGCTCCCATATTCCTTCCTCCTACGTAATAATCGTCCTGCCCCTGATTTCGACGCATAAAGTAAACCCCTACGCCAAGCATGACTATCACGTATACAAAAAAGATGAGTAGATCTATGAACTCCATGCAGTGCCCATCTATTGGTCTTAACAATTGCTATAGCGCTTCTAAGTTATAGTTTTATTTACATTTTCCTATTTCGAACCAGTTTATTAAAGAAACATACTATAAAAACAAAAATTAATCATGAAATAATCAAATACAGTTCATATACCCATAATTGCGGAAGTTGGATAAAGCTTGATGCGGTACTAGAAAATAGAAGCAAGCTCGGCTCAAGGCAAGCATGGAAGGCTTTAACGGCCCACATTGGTCAAACGTAAAAATTCACCATCTTAAAAGGAGTACTTCCAGAAGGTAATGATCATTTTTTTTGGGGATTGGGGCGCTTGCCAAAATGGGACACCCTTATTGTCAGGTCAAGGCCAAACGTAAAAAAGGCCGGTTAAAACCGGCCTTTTTTACTGATATCAGTGATGGGCTTATACGCTTTCTTATCTGCATCATACTTTCCTTGGCTTTTCCAAAAAAATGGAATATATAAGGAAGTTGCTGTGCCTATCAGCGAGATCCCTGCCTACCGGCAGGAAGCCATTGAGGACATTTAATACCCTGATAGAATAGCGTACAATAATCCCTTATTATACATTTTCACTGCTCGCTATGGCAGAGAAATATTCCCTGTTCATTCTTGCAATATTGGTCAGGCTGATGCCTTTTGGACATTCCGCCGAACAGGCACCTGTATTGGTACAGGCTCCAAAACCTTCCGCATCCATCTGGGCGATCATCTTCTCCGCTCTCTCTTTTCTTTCTACCTTACCTTGTGGAAGCATGGCCAGCTGGCTGATCTTTGCAGAAGTAAACAGCATGGCAGAAGCATTTTTACAAGCTGCTACACAAGCGCCACAACCGATACAGGTAGCCGCGTCAAATGCCTCATCGGCGATCTTTTTGGGAATCGGAATTTCGTTGGCATCAGGTACACCGCCCGTGTTTACCGATACGTAACCACCGGCCTGGATGATGCGGTCAAAAGAACCTCTGTCCACTACCAAATCCTTAACTACCGGAAAAGCTGCCGCTCTCCAAGGTTCGATCACAATGGTATCCCCGTCTTTGAAAGACCTCATGTGCAGCTGACAGGTCGTCGTCTGCTGAGGGCCATGTGGCTTACCGTTGATGTACAGTGAACACATACCGCAGATACCTTCTCTACAGTCGTGGTCAAAGTGTACCGGATCCTCGCCTTTTTCTGAAAGCTCCTCGTTGAGCACATCCAACATTTCCAAGAAAGACATGTCTTCAGAGATTCCAGTTAATGTATAGTTTTTAAAACTGCCCTTGTCAGAACCGTTTTTTTGTCTCCAAACTTTAAGTGTTAAGTTCATAATAATTATGAATTTTAGATTTTGAAATGATTACTTGTAGCTACGCTGGGTCAACTTCACGTTTTCGAACTCGAGTATCTCCTTGTTCAACTCTTCCTCTACGCCTTCTCCCATGTGCTTCCAAGCACCTACATATGCAAAATTCTCGTCATCTCGAAGGGCTTCCCCTTCTTCAGTCTGATATTCTTCTCTGAAGTGACCACCACAAGATTCATTTCTGTGCAGTGCATCCCTTACCATTAGCTCACCCAGTTCCAGGAAGTCAGCCACACGGTGGGCCTTTTCCAAAGAAAGGTTCAATTCCTCATTAGCGCCCAACACTTTGACATCCCTCCAGAATTCTTTCTTCAGCTCCTGGATCATGCCGATCGCTTTCTGTAATCCTTCAGCATTTCTGGCCATTCCGCAGTATTCCCACATGATTTTGCCCAATCGCTTATGGAAATCATCCACGGTCTTGCTACCGTTGATGCTCAGCAGCTGCTGGATTTTGTCTTTAACTTCCTTTTCAGCCTTTTTGAATGCTTCATGATCCACCGGCACCTTTTCGTAGGCCATGCCGGCCAGGTAGTCACCAATAGTGTAAGGAATCACAAAGTAACCGTCAGCAAGTCCCTGCATCAAAGCAGAAGCCCCCAATCGGTTGGCCCCGTGGTCAGAGAAGTTGGCTTCTCCCAAAGCATACAGCCCGGGGACAGAAGTCATCAGGTGATAATCCACCCAAAGTCCTCCCATGGTATAGTGTACCGCAGGATAAATCTTCATAGGGGTTTTGTAAGGATTTTCACCGGTGATCTGCTGGTACATGTCAAACAGGTTACCGTATTTGGCGCTGATCACGTCTTCTCCATCACGAATGATCGCATCCCTGAAATCCAAGAATACGGCCTCTCCGGTTTCATTCACCCCTCTTCCCTCATCACAAACGTACTTCGCATTTCTGGAAGCTACGTCACGAGGTACCAGGTTACCGAAAGAAGGATACCTTCTCTCCAGGTAATAATCCCTGTCCTCGTCTTTGATATCTTTTGGCATGATTTCCCTCTTGCGAAGTTTCTCCGCCAATTCCTTCGTCTTTGGTACCCATACCCTACCGTCGTTTCTCAAAGACTCGGACATCAAGGTCAGCTTGGACTGATGATCCCCTGAAACAGGAATACAGGTAGGGTGAATCTGTGTATAACAAGGGTTGGCAAAATAGGCCCCTTTCTTATGCGCTCTCCAAGCTGCAGTGACGTTGGAGCCCATGGCATTGGTAGAAAGGAAGAATACGTTGCCGTATCCACCGGTACAAAGCAATACAGCATGTGCACTGTGGGATTCCACAGCCCCGGTGATCAGGTTTCTGGTCACGATTCCACGGGCTTTTCCGTCAATCGTCACCACATCCATCATTTCCGTTCTTGGATAAAGCTTCACTTTGCCATTGGCCACCTGGCGGCTAAGGGCCGAGTAAGCTCCCAACAGCAACTGCTGTCCGGTCTGGCCCCTGGCATAGAAGGTCCTCGATACCTGTGCACCACCGAAAGACCGGTTGGCCAGCAATCCGCCGTATTCACGGGCAAAAGGAACGCCTTGGGCCACACATTGGTCAATGATATTTACCGATACTTCTGCCAGTCGGTATACATTGGCTTCTCTGGAACGGTAGTCCCCACCTTTAATGGTGTCATAGAACAACCTGTGCACAGAGTCACCGTCATTTTGATAGTTTTTAGCGGCATTGATACCACCCTGAGCGGCAATAGAGTGGGCTCTTCTAGGGCTGTCCTGAAAGCAGAATGCTTTTACATTATAGCCCAACTCTGCCAATGATGCTGCTGCGGAGGCACCTGCCAAGCCGGTTCCCACTACGATCACATCGTATTTTCTCTTGTTGGCCGGATTGACCAACTTCATATTGAATTTATGTTTCGTCCACTTTTCAGCTAATGAACCTGCTGGTATTTTAGAATCAAGTATCATATTGGCTTATATTAATTCAAAGTTGAGAAATAGATGTAAATCGGCATGGAAGCAAACAATGCCGGAACAATGATAGAGAATGCACTTCCAAGAAACTTGATAGCAGGAGTATATTTCTTGTGATTAAGTCCCAAGGTCTGGAAAGCACTGGCAAAGCCATGGTTCAGGTGAAATGCCAGGAAGGCCATTGCCACCACATACAGGGCGACCAAACCTACATTGGCAAAGGCAGCATTCACTACCGTGTAAAGGTCCTTCACCTCACCGCTTTCATAGCTTACCGTCGGGATACCTCCCCAATGCATCTGTGCCCAGAAGTTCTGGAGATGCACCACGATAAAAATCAAAATGATGGTCCCCAAAACACCCATGTTTCGGGAATTCCAGGAGCTGTTGGTGCCGGCCCCACTTTCGGAATAACCGATAGGTCTTGCCTTTTTGTTTTTAGCACCAAGAATGATGGCGAAGATTACGTGACCGATGATCGAGAGATAGGTAACCCAAGAAAGTACCTTTACTGCTGGATTGGTGGTCATAAACTTGGCATACTCATTGAAAGCCTGCCCTCCGTCATCTTTAAACAATAACATATTTCCTGAAACATGTCCTATAAGAAATAATATCAGGAATAAGCCTGTCAGGGCCATTAGCAACTTTCTTCCCAAAGTGCTAGTAAAGGTTTTGGTTACCCAACTCATATACTTCTTTGATTTATTTAATGTAGATGGTAATAAGATTTCAATTTGGTTAACAAAGTTAAATGCGGAAAGTTTAGTAAACAATCTCAGCTCTACGTAAACACCTTATTTTAAATTGTTCTAAATAATCCCTTAAACCTAGTTTTTTGGACTTTTTTAAACTTTTTATGTCCTATTGGCTTAATTTTTCACTTGTATTTAGATAATATGATACACTTCGTTAACTTTAATTCGTATATAATTAGAAATTGAATAAAAATTTGCGGTTACTACTTAGAAAAATTTAAGTATAATTACGTCAATATTTTTAAGTAACCTTCCCGAAAATCCAGTAATCTGATCGGGCAGAAGTAGTAAAACTTGTAAGATTTATGAAATGTAAAGCTTTTCTCTTATTCACCCTGTCCCTGCTCTTTATAGGACTTCATGATGTTCTGGCCACCCACATTCGGGCGGGAGAAATCATTGCTGAGAGAATTTCAGTGCAAAGCCTCACTTACCGCATCACGGTGGTGGGCTATACCGATACCCGTTCCTCTGTCATCTTTGGTCCGGGAAGGATCGAATTTGGGGACGGAAGGGTGGTGGAAAACCTTAACACCGAAAGTGACTTCGAAAGAGTGGAGTCCTTGGGCAATCAAATTGAAAAGAACACTTTTGTGATCACCCATACTTATCAGGGACCGGGAACCTATACCATCCGTTTTCAGGAATTCAACCGGAACGACCTTACCCTGAACATGGACAATTCGGTGGAGACCCCGTTTTATATAGAGACCATGATCACCATTGATCCATTTATCGGAGTAAACAATTCTCCGGTTTTGACCATCCCTCCAGTGGACAATGGCCAGATCAATACCCGCTATATCCATAACCCCGGGGCCTATGACCCGGACGGGGACAGCTTGGCTTACCGCTTTGATGACATTGTTCCTCTTCAGGATTTCCAAAGGCCTGTCACCAATTACCGAAGCCCTGCATCGAATGAATTTAGCTTCAACCGCGAAGACGGTTCTCCCAATCCGTTCATTTCCATGGATCCGGTCACCGGAGACCTCGTTTGGGATGCCCCGGGAATTGCCGGACAATATAATATTGCCTTCCATATAGAAGAATGGAGAAAGATCAATGGAGAATACCAAAAGATCGGATATGTGGTCCGCGATATGCAGATTATCATTGAAAACTCCGACAACCAGCGGCCTGTGCTGGAGATCCCGCCGGACCTTTGTGTGGTAGCCGGCACCAAGATCGAAGAAATTATCCAAGGAACCGACCCGGATGGGGATGATATTAAAATTGAAGTGTTCGGCGATCCGATCGAAATCTCTTCTTCTCCAGCCACTTATGATCCAGAATCCAGTTTCCAGTCCTCGCCTGGTATCATCAACTTTGATTGGCAAACAGTCTGTAACCATGTCAGGGAAAGGGAATACCAAGTAAGGATACGTATTTCTGACGATCCTGAATCGGGCCCCTCACTGGTGGACATCAGAACCTGGAACATCAAGGTGGTCGGGCCTGCTCCGGTCATTCAGTCCGTGCAGCAAATGCCCGGTAGAACCACCAGCATCAGCTGGGATCCATATTCCTGTTCCAACAGTGCCGAAACCATGGAAATTTGGCGCAGTGTCAACAGCAACCCTTACGAACCCGATTCCTGTGAAACAGGGATACGCTCAGGTTATGAGCTGATCGGCACCACCGATATGAACACCTTTGACTTCATGGATAATAATGGTGGAGAGGGGCTTTCACCGGGCAACACCTATTGCTACAGGTTGGTGGCCACTTATCCCCAGCCGAGAGGTGGGTCAAGTATTGTATCCCAAGAGTTCTGTGTAACCATTGATGTGGATGTCCCTATCATCACCAATGTGAGTGTGGAAGAAACGGACAGCCAAAGTGGGGAAATCTTTGTCAAATGGACACCACCTTATGATATCGACACCCAGCAGTTCCCGGGACCTTATGAATACCAACTTTTGCGGTCAGAGGGCTTTGCAGGCAATGCCAATTTGGTGACTGTGACCACAACCAGCGACACCCTGTTTACCGATACAGGCTTGAATACCGAAGGTTTGGTCTATAATTATGAGGTAATCCTCCTTGATGGCGGCCAGCGGATCGACACCTCCAGCAATGCCTCTTCTGTCTGGTTACAGCCGACCATTATCAATGAAGCCATTGAGCTTAACTGGGAATTCAATGTCCCCTGGAACAATAGCATCAGTCAGTTCAGGCATGAAGTCTATCGAAACCGTACCGATCCCAATGCAGAGGATGCAGACACCTTTGAACTTATCGCGGAAGTCGATGTGACCACGGAAGGCTTTACATTCCTGGATGACGGCAGCCATAATGGAATCCCGCTGAACAGGGATACAGAGTATTGCTATTACGTCATTACCAAAGGCACATATAATGTGCCGATGCTTACTTATCCACTGGAAAACAAATCCCAGGTGATTTGTGCCAGGCCGGACGATAATAGGCTTCCCTGTCCTCCTGTTTTGACTTTTGAAGGTCCTGACTGTGAAGAGTTGCTTTCCCAGAATGATTGTAACTTCACCAACTTCTTCCATAACCTGTCTTGGGAGCCCGATTTCTCCGGGGACTGTGACGATGAACTGGGAAGCTTCAGGGTATATTTCTCCCCAAATGGTAACGAAGGCACCTTTGAACTGGTCAGCACGCTGAACTCATTGAGCAGATCGACCACCATTTCCGGACTTACTGATTTCAAGGGCTGCTACTACATTACTGCGGTGGACCGCTCAGGCAATGAAAGTGAGCCCAGCAATATCGTTTGTGTAGATAACTGTCCAAATTACGAACTGCCAAATGCCTTTACCCCTAACGGGGACGGCACCAATGATACCTTCCAGGCCTTTGACAATCCTTTTTCAAGATGTCCAAGGTTTGTAGACGCTGTGGAGATCAAAATCTACAACAGATGGGGTGTACTGGTATTTGAGTACAACAGTGCCACCTCCAATGAAAATGATATCTTCATCCGTTGGGACGGAAAGGATACCAATGGCAATGAGCTTCCAGCAGGAACCTATTTCTATTCCGGCACGGTATTGTTTGACACCAATGAGGAAAGTACCGGGCAGCAGGAGCTAAAAGGACATATACAGATCATTAAATGAGCCCTACCAACTCAAGATATGACATTGTCCTCTTTGATGGGGTCTGCAACCTGTGCAATAAGGCGGTAGACTTCATCATACAAAGAGATTCCAACAACCACTTCAAGCTGGCCTCACTTCAGGATGAGGTCAGCAAAAAACTGTTGAAGGAAAAAAAACTCAACGAGGATTACCTCGATTCCATCATCCTGCTTAAGGACAATAAGGTCTATTATAAAAGCCGTGCAGCACTGGAAATCGCCAAAAAACTTCAGGGGCTTTGGCCCCTTTTGTATGCCTTTATCATTGTACCGCCTTTTTTAAGAGATCCGATTTATGACTGGATAGCAAAAAACCGGTACAAATGGTTCGGAAAGCGGGAAACCTGTCGTTTCCCCACCGAAGAGGATAAAAAGAAGTTTTTATCCGAAGAGGATCTTTAAAGGGGAATCTTGCGGAGATTTTACCGTAGAGGGTTTGGAGTTTACTGAGAGAAAATTTGGCTCTATATGATTTAGTATGGCTAAACCTGCTAAAACATCCAATTGCAGTTCTCTTCTGTGTGGTTTATTGGAGGTGGATTTTCAGTAAGGCTTTTCAAGGTGACCAAGGGCATTAGCGGAAAATGGCTAGCATTATGGATAGTTCTGGCTGCTAATGATTGAGCCATTGTTGACGCCGACCCCGGGCTATACCTCCTCTGTCGGCTTGCCTGCCTGGGCAGACAGGCCCGGGGTTATCTATACTGTCCCCCTTTGGGGTACACCAGTTTTATGGTTATCAACGGCTGTACGTAGCCCTGAAAGGACCAATATCAATAACCCTGGGTGCCAACCCAGGGTTATATGAGCCTAATCTGGCAGCTTTAGCCGCCTTCCCTGCCAATAGGGGAAATTCCTTTCCCTGCCGATGGCTATCGGCACCAAGCCCCTTTGAACATCCATACATTTAGCCCCTCTAAAAGACTTAAATTTGTCTACCCATAGTAATCCATATAGAACCGAAAATTTTAGGCTTTCTATGAAATACTGTGGTTATTATTCCTCTTAATTTAATAGCATTGAGCTTGGAGTAAAGGGACAAGAAAGTTTCCCGCGATCTCTTAATGCTTTCGGATGAGAAATAAGGCTAGCGGCTCCCCCCTTTCCCGCTGCAATCAACATCGATAATCCCGATTAAAACCCCTAATTTTTGGTATATTTGAGGCCGAAATTAATAAGTTGAATTTTCACCTCCATGAGGTTTGGGGCTTGGGGCAACGTATTTATTTACCTAATAGGCTCGAAACCACATGGATTTATAAAAAAGATTTATCTATGAAAGCTTATGTTTTCCCCGGTCAGGGAGCACAGTTCCCAGGAATGGGCAAAGAATTGTACGAAACCAATGCGGATGCCAAGCAACTTTTTGATCAGGCAGATCAAATCCTGGGTTTCAAGATCAGCGAAATCATGTTCAATGGTACTGCTGAGGAACTAAAGCAAACCAAGGTAACCCAGCCAGCGGTATTCCTTCATTCCGTTATTTTGGCCAAAACCACCCCGGACTTCAAACCGGACATGGCGGCGGGGCACTCTTTGGGCGAGCTTTCAGCCTTGGTAGCTGCGGGCGCTTTGTCTTTCGAAGATGGCCTGAAACTGGTTTACCAAAGGGCTTTGGCCATGCAGGAAGCCTGTGAAATCAACCCTTCTACCATGGCCGCCATCCTGGGATTGGAAGACGCCCAGGTGGAAGAAATCTGTGCCGAAGTAGAGCAGGATGGAGAGGTCGTTGTGGCTGCCAACTATAACTGTCCGGGACAATTGGTGATTTCCGGTTCCAATAAAGGCATTGAGATTGCCTGTGAGAAAGCCAAAGCAGCCGGTGCCAAAAGGGCCCTTCCCCTACCGGTAGGTGGAGCCTTTCACTCCCCTTTGATGGAGCCAGCCAGGGAAAAACTGCAAAAAGCCATTGAGGCCACCGAATTTAAGCAGCCTGTTTGTCCTATTTACCAAAATGTGAGCACCAAAGGCGAAACGGATGTGGAAACCATCAAGGCCAACCTAATTGCCCAACTGACCGCTCCGGTAAAATGGACACAGTCGGTACAAAATATGGTCGCCGACGGCGCCACCGACTTTGTGGAATGTGGCCCGGGCAAAGTATTGCAGGGATTGGTGAAGAAAATCCATAAAGAAGCCGAGGTTGCTGGACTCTAAGAAAGTCACTAGATAGAAGACGCTAGATATTAGAAAACCAAAGCTCATCCATATTTGTAATCTGGATACCTTATAAAGGAAGGCCGTTCCTGATTTGTAATCAGGAACGCATGATAAAGGGGATTTGCAATCCCCTTTATACTTTCACTTCCCCAAGTAAATGTACATGCTTTAAAGGTAACTAAGCTACGTTTTTCCGCTTTTCCTCTGATTCAATTACTGTCAATGACAGATAAAAAAAGGCCTCTGTTTCATCCTTTTTCACGTCACCTTGGTCTTGGTGATCAGCTTTGATAAATTGGTGAAACCCATCAAATGGATTGTAGAGAAAACAGAGGAAAAACGTAAAAAATGAACAACACGCCATATGACCCAAGAAGAAATCCTTTCCATAGATCATAAGCATATCTGGCACCCCTACACCTCTGCTTCCAGGGAAGTGGATAATTTGGTAGTAAAATCTGCCAAGGGCGTTTACCTGGAACTGGAGGATGGCAGACGTTTGATGGACGGCATGTCCAGCTGGTGGTCCACCATACACGGCTATAATGTCCCTGAACTGAACAAGGCCATCCATGGCCAACTGGAAAACATGGCCCATGTCATGTTTGGGGGGATCACCCATAAGCCTGCAGCAGCACTGACCAAAAGCCTGTTGCAAATTGTTCCCAAAGGACTGGAACATGTCTTTTATAGCGATTCCGGCTCGGTGGCCGTGGAAGTTTCCATGAAAATGGCCTTGCAATATTGGCACTCCAAGGACATGGGGCAAAAGAACCGCTTTGTCACGGTCCGAAACGGTTATCATGGAGACACCTGGCATGATATGTCCGTCTGCGATCCCGTCACGGGTATGCATAGCATTTTCAATGAGCGCTTGTCCAAGCAGCTCTTTTTACCTGCCCCCCAGTCCTTGTTTCATGGCGAGTTGATCCAGGAAGAAATCGATGAAATGGAAAAGATCCTTGCGGGACATCACCAGGAAATCGCTGCCTTTATCCTTGAACCCATCGTACAGGGGGCTGGTGGGATGCGTTTTTACCATCCCGCCTATTTGGAGGCCGTCAAAAGCCTCTGCGAAAAGTACGGTATCCTGTTGATCGCCGATGAAATCGCCACGGGATTTGGGCGGACGGGGAAGCTTTTTGCCTGTGAGCATTCCGGCATCACACCGGACATCATGTGCATAGGAAAAGCCATGACCGGGGGCTATATGTCCTTTGCCGCTACCTTCTGTACCGCAGAAGTGGCCCAGACCATCTCCAAAGGCTCACCGGGGGTATTTATGCACGGCCCCACCTTTATGGGCAATCCCCTGGCCTGTTCGGTGGCCCTGGCCAGCCTGCAGCTACTTCTGTCCCAAGACTGGCAGGCCAATGTTCGCAGGATCGAAAGGCACCTGAATGCCAGCTTGCCCGCTTTGGAGGAACTTGAAAGTGTCCAAGAGGTCAGGGTATTGGGAGCCATCGGCGTAGTGGAGATGAAAGAAGCTGTGACCATGCCTGTGATCCAACAAGAACTGGCTGACCGGGGACTTTGGCTGCGCCCCTTTGGGAAGCTGATCTACACCATGCCGCCCTTTGTCATTTCAGACATTGAGCTGGAACGGTTGACCAGCGCGATGATTGAAGGAATCGGCGCTTATGAAAAGGCTATGGATTACTGAATTCAGTCCACGGTCGACAGCTATCTTACCCAAAACCATCCGCGTAAATTCGTGCAATTCGTGGACCTCTTCCCTAACCATGAAAATTAGTGTAATTCGTGGACCACTTTCCCATCCATTTTTCTAAACCCATCAAATCCCCTATTTTTGCCCGAAAACGACATCATATGACTTTGACAGAAAAAATCCAACAGGCTCCCGAAACCATTACTTTTCAGGAAACCATCGCCCATATTGACGAAAACTACGACTTCACCCCTACCCGCTTTACCAATGGCGGAACCACCAATGAAGCAGGACAGAACAACGGTTCCTGCAAGATCTTCAGCTTCGCCCAGCTCCAACAGCTGAGTGCCCACCAGACCCTTCAGCTTTTTGGGGACTTTTACCGGGAAGATGTGCTGAAAAACCCCGAAGGCAGCGACCACCAGAATATCCGCAACTTTATCCAAAGTGGCTGGGGAGGGATCCAATTTGACGGCCAGGCCCTCAGCAAAAAATAAAAGACCCAAAACCAATTGACTACCAACAGGCCTGCTTTACTCCAGGCCTGTTTTTTTTGCTATTTCTCTGATCCACCACTATGTAAAAATACCCCATGCAGGGTATTTTTTGTTTTCTGGGGATTGGGTAGGTTTGGGGTCGATCCGTTATCAAACGTTTACAAACGATGGTAAGCGTTTGTAAACGGGAAAATATAGAGGAAATAAGGGCAATGCGTTTAGGCGGTAGTTGTAGTGCATTTAAAGAAACGACATGAATACAGTTCAACATAGATTTTTAGACCACCAAATAAGTCCAAAGACAGAAACGCTGATAATTGGAACATTTAACCCCGAAACAGCGGACAATGACGCTGAATTTTTCTATGGAAGAAGTAGAAACTATTTGTGGAGACTTCTTCCAACAGCTTTTGGAAAATCAGACTTAAAAGGTGCTTCTAAACAGGAAAAATTAGATTTTATTAAGGAGCATAAAATTGACCTAACCGACCTAATTGAAGAAATTCAAGTTGAAGAAGGTCAAGAAGCCAATTACTATGACGGTTACATCGACAATAAAGTAACTCGATGGAAAAATATCATTGCACTAATTGACACTCTTCCAAACTTGAAAAGGGTTTGCTTTACAAGAAGAACCTTCACTGATATACCTCAAATGAGAAAGCAACTGTCGGAAATCCAAAAGCATTGTGACAACAAAGGAATTGCTTTCCAAGCATTAACCACCCCAGCCCGATTTTACCGTGAAGACAAACAAACCGAATGGACAAATTTTCTTTTGAATGGTAACAGGTAAAGAATCAAATACGGTTTATTTTTCTGAAAGAATGCTGTCTGACGAGCGGTTTACAAAGACCTGCAACGCTTTAACTGAACTTCTTGAAAATAATTCTATTAAGTATGGTTTTTTAAAAGCCACAAAAGACATTTGGTGCAGAGACTACATGCCTATTCAGATTGAAAAGGGAAAATTTGTCCAATTCCGCTATGAACCTTCATACCTTAAAGACGACTTAGAACTTCAATCAGACCCTCAAAAAGTATGTAAAGCCAACAACATTAAACCTCAATTTTCCAAAATCAACCTGGACGGTGGCAATGTTGTGAATTGGTTAGACAGGGCAATTATTACTGACCGAGTTTTTGACGAGAACCCAGAATACTCAAGGAAAAACAAACTGATTGATGAAATTGAAAAACTTCTTGAAGTTGAGATAATTGTTATTCCTCAAATAAAATCTGATTTGACTGGTCATGCAGACGGAATGGTTCGATTTGTTGACCGCTGCACATTACTTGGAAATGACCGAGAACGGGAATATAAATATTGGAAGGACGGGGTTAACAAAGTCCTAAAAGAGAAAGGACTTGACTATATCGACATTCCATTTCTAGACCATAAAGAAAAGAAATATCCTGACCATGCAATTGGTTGCTATGTTAACTATTTGGAAATCCAAGACTTGATTGTGCTACCAATCTTTGAAACAGAGAAAAACAAAGACCAAGAAGTTTATGTCAAATTCAGAGAGATTTTTCCAGACAGAAGGATTGAAACGATTAATTACAATGAAATCGGACTTCATGGTGGTCTGTTGAACTGTACGACATGGACGATAAAAGACTGAAAATGAATAAAAACGCACTACAACATTGTATAAGCGTAATGCGGGCGAAAGTGCTAAATTGAAGCAAAATGAACATTAAGAAACATATAGCCAAACCGAAAGTGAAGTGCTTCTAATCCCGCACTACGCTTATACTTGACCGTTAGCTGCAATTAAATCGTACCCCGAATAAAAAATAGACAGACTGAATGTTTGGAAGA
>NZ_BAAHAP010000064.1:0-33034 GCF_054777495.1 Echinicola sediminis
GTGCATTCTGTGAGAGATCGTTTGCTAACTTAGAGCTACTGGTGTCTTTGCGGATATACATAAAAATTAATTCGTGCTAATTCGTGCTAATTCGTGGACACCTTTTTGAGATGAATCCACGTTGATCTTCGACCTCCATGGGAAACACTTTGTAAGTTTTAAAACTACTGACATAATCGCGTACGGTGATGTATTATAATAGATTACAAAAAACCTGCAACAATCCCCATCAGCACTGCCAGTCCAAAGCTCAATAAGGTTCCGATCAAAACATATTCGGCCTTCAAAGAGTCATCATTTTTGAACCTTAAGATCGATTTGGCCGCAATCAAAAAGCCTACCGCCTGAAATTCATGCATCAGGATAAACGTCAGAACCAATATCCTTTCCAGAACCCCTATTAGCTTTCCTGCATTGGGAAGATCGCCACTTCCGGGAACATTGATATCATAGGACTTAAATACCTCCTTGATAAATATATTGGAGGGCTTCAGACAAGCCATGTAAGCGAAAATCACTATCAGGATGCCGGAGGATATCCGAAATGTTATCCATGGATAAATCCCCAAGAAATCAACATAGACCAACACCACCGCGACCAAGACAAGCAGATGCAAGCCCTGATCAATAAAAAAAGCATACCTGCCCAAAAGCCTACTTTGATTGATCCGAGTTTTAAGCCCATCAATTATAAAATGGGTAAGGGCTATCACCAAAGCCCCGTACACAAAGTATAACTGAAAAGACAAAGCCCAGGACAAAACAAACACAATCAACACATGCCATTTTAGAAAAGGACTTCGAAACCCCAGTTCGTTTTTCTGTTGGGCCAAGCGGTCGTTTTGAAAGAAAAAATCTGCCAATGTATGGGCCATTAGCTGTAACAATAAAAATTGAACTGGGTTCATGAGTTTCTTTTGTTAATGATACGATTATAATAAACTACCGTCTTTTCAATGGCATTCCAACCTACACTCGTGCTGTGCTGGTTGATCACCGACTGGCTGACGCCCAACTTTTCCGCAATCTCATCCTCGCTGAAGCCCAACAGCTTCCAGAACAACACTTCGCTTTGTCTAGCGGTTGCTTTGCTCAACAACACATCCAGCAAGGCCATCATAGGCTCAAACTGCTCATTGAGATCTTCTTCGTGAGAAGCAAAAAACAGGGTGCTTTTGATCACTACCCGCTCTTTATTCTGTGTAGAAGACTTGCTTATTTGACGCCCTGACAAATATATGGCTTCCCCATCCAGAAAATTCCGCTCCGGCTCAAAGGTCGGCAATTCCCCATAACCTATAGCCAACCGAATCCCATGGGTCTTAAACAGCTTAATCCTATTATTGTCTTTTCTATTTTCACTTTCCTGAACCTCTATGGATTTGACAAAGCTTTTTATTGCCAAAGCCACCCCTAGCGACTCAGACGCCTTTCTACAAACACACTCCAGATAATCTCCTTTTACTATCCTACCATAGGTATCGAACATGTTGGAAAGATGCGTCAATAATATATTCAGCTGATCATTTAGCATCAACCTGTCTTCCATTACCAAGCTGGTAGAGGAAACAATATCTCCTGAAATAACAGCTACTTTTTCTTCCTTTCCCATGACTTTCAGACGCTCTAATATATAAGGTAATTTACTTATAAAACATTAATATAAGCAAAAATACTTATAAACATTAATTATAAGCAAAATATTTTATAAACAACAAATATAAGTAGCTAAAGCTGTAAAAGGAGTTAATGACAGATTTCTTCCATCACCTTATTGGTTCTTGCGGCTGTAACACCCGTTGAAGAGCATTTAGAAAAGCCAAGAATGTCACCAACTACTTGCTGGATCAATGGAAACTGTATGTGCTGAGGTAAATCATACTCCAAAATCTCCTTCCCGGAATATTCCGTCTCCAAAATCAAGCTGCCAGTCCCAAAAGTTTCATAACTGATCTGTCCCTTGCTACCGTAAATTACCGTCCAATCCTTCACAGAAAGCTCACTGGTCGAAAAACACCAACTCCCCGTACCCATCACACCAGATTCAAATTCAAAAGCAGCAGTCACCATATCCTCTGCAGCATAGCCTCCCGCCTGATTGGCCTTCATACCTTGGGCCCGTTTGATTGGCCCCAAGGCAAAATCCAGAAAATCCAGCTGATGAGACGCCAGATCATAAAAATATCCCCCTCCCGCAACCTCAGGATCCACCCGCCAATTGTTATCAAGGTTTCTTACCACATCCGGTCTCAGTACTTGGTTCATTTGGATATTGACATAGCGCACATCTCCAATGGCTCCCGAAGCTATCAATTCCTTGATCTTCAAAAAATGGGGCAACGACCTTCGGTAATAGGCCACATATAAAGGCACTCCAGCGGCATCACATGCCTCCTGCATAGCTTGACATTCCTGATAAGTCCTGGCCATCGGTTTTTCCACATACACTGGTTTACCGGCTGAAGCAGCTTTGAGCGTCAGCTCCTGGTGTACATTGGGCGGTGTGGCAATATAAATTGCATTGACTTCAGGATCATGGATAAGTTGATCAGCATCCGTATACCATTTGGGCACCCCATGTCGATGAGCATAATCTTTCACCTTCTCCTCGTTTCTTCTCATTACTGCCACTAGACGGCTGTTTTCCACCAGATTCATAGCAGGAGCACTTTTCACCTCACATACATCTCCAACTCCTACAATTCCCCACCGCACCTCATTATCTTTTATTTTCTTCATTTGACCAGTTTTAAGATTTCATTCCAGATTTGATCGTCCACAGGAACACCCAGTTTCAAATTCTCCTCCCTCACTTGTAAGGTATGCTCCCCAGGGTACCTTACCGCTCCTTTATCTCCAAAAAACCCGGACTTTGAAAAATCATCAATAATGGAATCCAGGCGCTCCTCCATCCACTCTTCCATCCCGAATTTCACCGGATCAAGGGCGATAAAAACCTGGGAAAGTCCATATTCATAACCACTTCTACCCACCTCAAAAGTAGCCTGTCCGCCCGACAAAACCACCGTAAGCATGTCCAACACCAACGAAAGCCCTGCCCCTTTCCATAATCCGATCGGCAAAGCCAGCTCCCTTTCAATGATTTCTTTTGGTGACCTGCTCAGGTTTCCTTTCTCATCAAAGCCTGCATCGTAAGGCATTTCCTCCTGAGACTTCGCGTATATCGCCATTTTTCCATATGCAAACTGCGACATGGCCATATCCAGGACCACGGGACCCTTTTCTCGGGGAATCCCTATCACCAGAGGATTATTGCCCAGCTTGGGCTCATTGCCTCCCCAGGCAGGCATATTGGGTTTGGTATTGGTGAAGCAAATACCGATACAGCCCTTTTCAACTGCCTGCCAACCAAAATTTCCTGCCCTCATCCAGTGATTGGTCCGCTGCAGTGCCACACAACCAACCCCTGCTTCCTTCGCCAGTTGGATGGATCGGTCCATGGCATCAAAAGCATTCAGGTTTCCCGGGCCCAGATGGCCGTTCCATCTTTCAAAACTTCCTGATTTCGCCATCACTTCAGGCTTGACTTTGGGATCTATGTATCCCTTATCAATAAAATCAAGGTAGCCTAAAAAGCGATTGAGACCATGCGAAGGCACACCGTCCAAACTGGATTGGGCAAACAAATGGGCACTTAACTCAGCTCGCTCAGGAGAAAACCGGTAGTGTAATAATATCTTGGCAAGATGGTCTTTTACAGTTGAAAAAGGAATCCGTAGGTTTTTCATAGCTTTTAATCAAAAATAAATTTATTGAATATCCGCTCCTCAACCAAAGAAAAAAACACAATAACCGGGCAAAAAAAGAATCCTTTCTGACAACTGCTGTCAAAAAGGATTCCTTCTATTTCACCAAGCTGTTCAAATAAACCTCAATATTGGTGTAGTGCTTACTCAAATTCATTCCGGCAGCATCCTTTGGGTCTGATGGATCGAGCTGATGCCCGGACTCCCAAGCATCGGGCATTCCATCCTGATCGCTGTCTGCGGGCGGATCTTCGGAAGGTAAAACAGGCCAGCCCCCTACATCCTCCTGGCTATCGATGATTCCATTCCCATCAACTCCCGAATGACTTTCCCCGGACATCACTTCCTGAAGGACCCTCCTGTCCACTTCATCCCTGAAAAGACTTGCCCCGGCATTTTCCAACACCAGTTCAAAAGCCTCTTCAGCTTTCTGTTGCTTATGCTGGATAATGAAAGGAAAAGGCTTTTTCACTAGTACTGCACTCAAATCCTCCACCCCGTCGACTCCAAGATGATTATCTTTTGTCACCGCTTTGGAATCAGAGGTTACATTTCCTGCTACAAAAAACTTCCCATAGGGATCATAGGGCTCCACTATCCTATCCCGATTGGAAACTGTGGCCGGACCCGCCTTGTAGTAGTTGCCCACCATATTGTGATGGCCTTGCTCACCTCCATAGGAGCTGTTGTTTTTCCAGTTGTAGATCACATTATTGCGAAAATCCACCTGTTCTTCCTCTGGCTGCTTATGGTAACGGGCCCCGTTGAAGCGGGGCAAACGGCTCGCATGACTGGCTATCAAATTATGATGGAAAGAAGCCTTCTTTCCTCCCCAAATCCCTCCGTAGCCATGGTTGCCTTTTTCATGCACGGATACATTAAGGCTCTCAGAAACAATGCACCATTGCAGTGTAAAATCTTCATTATCATAAAATGAACCACATTCATCCGTTGCCCAGCTTAAAGAACAGTGATCGATAATAACACCCTTGTTCCTTAAACAACTCATCGCATCATCTTGCACCTGATTCAAATCCCCCAACCTACTCCTAAGGTAACGGATAATGATATTATCAGCCTTGATCTTTAAGGGATAATTCTGAAGAGTAATCCCTCCACCGGGGGCACTTTGCCCTGCTATGGTCAAATCCCCATGATTGATGTCCAAACTGGATTTCAAGGCTATATTACCGGAAACCGCAAATACAATGATCCTGGGTTCCTTCTTGCGTATGGCCTCACGCAAACTTCCTGGCCCCTCATCTTCTAGATTGGTGACCACATATACCTTTCCCCCTCTACCTCCCGTGGTATATTTCCCAAATCCGTCTGCGCCCGGAAAAGCAAGCGCTTTCTTATCGACCTTTTCACCTTGTCCGAACTGCTGTGCAGAACTTTGGCATATCAGGCTCATTAAACAAAAAACTAGAATCAAATTCCTCATGTTCTACTGCTCTTCATCTAAACTCACCTTTACACCATTGATGGTCACATTCTCAAAAACAACATCCTTCACATTGGAAAACTGAAACTCCTTTTCCACGGTATTGATGCTGACATTTTTCAGTTCTATATTCTCCACCGGAGAAGATGCATAACCTTCAAGAAGTACTCCTACTTTTCCGCCATTATCCACGGTCATGTTCTCCACCTTGATATTCCTAACAGTAGGTACATAGGCACCGGAGTCTTCATAAAACATATTTACCCTAATGACCTGTTGGGCAATTTGTCCGACTTGGATATTTCTTAGGTAAATATTTTCTATCACCCCTCCACGCATAGAACTCGTTTTTATCCTCAGTGCCCGGTCCAGATGGGGACTGTTCATTTCACAGTTCTCCGCAAATACATTCTTTACCCCTCCGGAAATCTCACTTCCTATCACCACCCCGCCATGGCCATCGGCCATCTTACAGTTTTGGATAATGATGTTTTCACTGGGGACATTGATCCTTCTTCCGTCTGCATTCCTTCCGGATTTGATCGCAATACAATCATCCCCTGTATTGAAAAAACAGTCCTTGATCAATACATTTTTACAGGATTCAGGGTCGCAACCATCAGAATTAGGCCCCTTACTTTCTACTGTAACACCTTCAATGGTCACATTTTCGCACAAAACAGGATTCAGTATCCACATCGGCGAATTCACAATTTTCACCCCTTGGATCAGCACATTCTTACAAGCATAAGGCTGTACAAACTGCGGTCTCAGGTAGTAGCCTTCTCCAAATTTTCTCTCCTCCACTGGTACGTTGTCCTCCGCCATCTGGAAAAGGGCCTGCCTTTTATCCTGGTCCTCCTGCTGAGGCTTGCCCTCCTCATAGCCGTATTCCTTTTTACCTTTCCAGGGCCACCAATTGGTCGCATTGGCCTGACCGTCCAAAATCCCCTCACCGGTAACGGCAATGTTTTCCTCTTCAAATGCGTAGATCAAGGGGGAATAATTCATCAGCTCCACCCCTTCCCAACGGGTAAAAACCAAAGGAAGGTAATCTTCAGGATTGGTAGAAAACAACAGCCTTGCTCCCTTAGCCAAATGCAGATTAACATTGCTTTCCAAATAGATGGGGCCGGTATAAAAGTCTCCGGCAGGAACTAAAACCTTTCCTCCTCCGGATTCAGAACAAGCCGCTATGGCTGCTTTTATGGCAGCGCTGGCATCTTCTTCGGCACCGGAAACAGCTCCATAATCTATAATGCTAAAAGTCCGGTCAGAAAATTCAGGCGCCTTTATATTTTCCAATATGGAAGGCACCTGATCCCAAGGATCCACTTCGGTGGTTTTCTTTTCTCCACAGGCAAAAAATAGGGAGAATACCACCAAAAGTATAAATGCTTTTTGCAACAAAGAGATGTAATTCATGGTTTCATTGATCTTTATCGTTCATCTAAATCGCTTCAATGAGTGCTTAACTTTTTTCTTTACTTCAAAACCTTTCACCGCTTACCTCCAAATAACCACAGGATTTACCGAGGATGGTAGGATTAGTTGAAACTTGGCGATCAGTTAGTTGTCAAGGATTTCCAGACCCTGCATAATCCACTATTTTTCATGAAATTCATCACTAAGCAGTGGACATTCCATCTTGGTTTTATTTGAGCATCGGTTTTGCCCTTTTGCAAAGCTGTAAGGAAAGTCCCCAGGGGTCTCTCAGCATCACCAAATGGGAGCCATCTTCCAAAACATCATCACTGACCAATTCAGCACCTGCTGCGATCAACCTGTCCTTATCAGCCGTTGGATCTTCAGAAACCAAAGCCAAATGCACCACCAGAGGATGTTGGTTTTCAAAATCCAAAATAGGGGCCTGGGGGTTGCTATAGATCTCCAGCATGATGGCACCGCTGTCATCGGCCAAAAATGTCATGTAAGGACTGGTATCTTTTTTCAATACTACTTTTAATCCAACATGCTTTTCGTACCAGGTGGACATGGCTCTTGGCTGGGAAACGTTAATCGCAAAATGTTCAAATTTCATATCATTATATTTATTCTGTTAACTCAGACAAAGTTTCCAATAATTCGTAGGGATCCCAATTGTCAGTAACCTTATTTTCCGCATAGGTGGTCTTAAATACGTTCAAGGTCTCGTAAGCTTTTACTTCTTCACTGGACAACTGTTTAGCCCACCCAACTCTTTTGCTTGGATTGGCCCCTGCGCCAGTACTTCCATATTCTGCAAAACGGGCGGTAAGCTCATTTTCTTCATTTCCCCAATTGTTCCAGCCTGCTGCTTTAATGAAGCTTCCCATTTCGGTATTGACAAAGGCTACAGAAGCATAAGGCCTCCATGGTCTCCCAAGGTCCGTGGACACACCACTTTCCGCGGTGAGCTTACAGTCCCTAAAAACAAAACCAAAATCTACATAGGATTCCGTGGAAGCAGCAGTCAGGGAGGTGCCACCGAAGGAATGAAGCTGACAGTTCTCAAACACTGCCGTGGCCGGTCCAAATATAAAATCCACTGTCCCTTCTATATAGCAGTTTTTCAAAAACATCCGTTTCCGATTGCCATAAAAGGTATCCTGGCGTCCCAAAAACCTACAGTTGTAAAATAGTGATTGGTCACTGTTGACATAAACTGCCAAGGCAGGGCCATAATCTCTACCTGCGCTGTTTTCGAAAGTAAGGTTGATGGCGATAAAGCCCTCCCCATGGATATAGGTACTGGACGATCCACTGGTACCAAACTCCTTCCCCGTCTCCTTATCTATCTTTTGGGCAGCATTGTCAAAGGTCAGCACCACCTTCTCTGCACTTTCCCCTACCAACACCAGGTTATCCTTTCCTTTGGGAACCTCTATTTCCTCTTTGTAGGTCCCGTTTTTGATATAAATGTACTGGCGGACAAAAAGATGGGAACGGGCTGCATCGATCGCTGCTTGGACGGTAGTAAAGTCTCCTTTACCACCTTGGTCCACGACAAAATCAAACTCAATGGCCTCCTTTTCTGCTTCCTGCTCCGTGGGGTCTACGTCCTCCGAACTGCAGGAAAAAAAAGACAAAAAGATCAATCCATATATAAAGTTAAAAGGCAGTATGTTCATTGATTAAGGGTCTATTTTGCTCAAAATGTATTTTCTAACTATCCGGAATAAAAGGTACTGAGTAATGATACAGGATATACACAATACTTAATACTCATGACTCAAGACTAACTACTCAAGACTATATGCTCAGTACTCACTAGTTCATCTATTCCAATGGAAAATCTTTAATCAATCCGTTGAGATAAATCTCCAGATAAGTATAGGGCGTACCTGGTTTCAGCTTTTTGCCATCTTCACCATCATTGGGATCGAGCTTGTTGGTGGATTCCCAGGCATCAGGCATCCCATCTCCATCAGTATCCGTAACCGGTGTACCTGCATCCAATTCAGGCCATCCTCCTACATCTGACTGGGTATCGATAATCCCATTGGTGCCGCCATTTGATCCTTCAAAATCATAATTACCGTTTTTCACATTGGCGACGATCCGTGCATCCACCTCATCCCGCTTTAGATTGGCCCCAGCCTTGTCCAGCACCAAATCATAGGCCTCCAGGGCTGTGTGAGTGGTAACCGTATACCCCTTTTCTTCGTGGGCCACAGCTCTCTTTATACTTTGCTTATCGGATTCGCTGACGGTTCCATAACTGCCATGAAACTGATTAAACACCCCATAGGTCCAGTTGTCTTCAGAAGTTTGTGCACTTCCATCCACCACATTCCCATCGATATAAAATTTACCCCAGATATCATATACCTCCGTGCCCTCGTTTTTATTCTTATCGATGGACATGATCCTATTCCGTTTGCTTCCGGAAGGACTGGCCGGCCCTGGCTTGTAGTAGCAGTTGACGATGTTCACATTCATGGCCTCTCCACCATAGGCTGCATTGTTTCCCCAATTATAGAGCACATTGTTTCTTAAGTCCACCAAATCGGTCAAAGCAAAAGCTTTTCCCGCTTCTTCTCCAAGCCGGGGATTTCTGCTGTCATGATGGGCCAAAAGATTGTGATGAAAGGAGGCATATTTACCACCCCATATTCCTCCATATCCATGTGCTCCTTTATCATGCACAGAATTTTTTAGACTTTCCCCAATAATGCACCACTGTAAAGTGAAGTTTTCATTGGCATAAAAGGAGACGCACTCGTCCGTAGACCAGCTCATCGAACAATGGTCGATAATGATGTTTTTGTGAAACCTCCCTCCAAGGGCGTCACCTTCTTGCCGGGCAGTATCCCCCATCCTAAAGCGGAGGTACCGGATAATTACATTATCCGCATCGATGGTAACAGGATAATTCCTTAAAGTTATCCCCCCACCTGGTGCGGACTGACCGGCTATGGTCACATTGCCACGGGAAATGCTCAACCTGGATTTCAGTTCTATGGTCCCGCCTACATTAAACACGATCGTTCTTGTACCACTTTGATTCAAGGCATACCTCAGCGTCCCCTGACTGCTGTCATCGGTCAATTTGGTCACATAGTAAACCTTGCCCCCTCTGCCACCAGTGGTATATTGGCCATAACCTTCCGCGCCGGGGAAAGCATATTCAGGTCCCTCATAGGGTTCCTCTTCCTCTTCCTCTTCCTCGCCTATAGGATCGGACTCAGGATCTGCATTGCTGCAGGAAAAACTAAAGGCAGAAATAAAGGCCAGGGAAACAAAAAGTCTTACAATAAAATAGTTGATTTTCATGGTCTATTGGGCTTTATTGAAAAGGTGTGGCCATTTGACCACACCTTTTGAGAAATTGATTATGAAAGAAAAACTGTTTAAAGAACTACCCTCCATCGAGGATCCCCTGAATCAAACCTTCCTGCAAATCCACGGTCCTGGAAGTTGAAATCATTTTGAGCCGGATTTACCCAAAGATCACTTTGTCCTTTGGAATAATTCCCCACTGGAAAGCCTGGTATTTCATTACTGGAGAAACTGAAATCATTGGTTGAATAATTATTGACCAAGTCAAAATTGGTATTCTCCAATCCATCATAAATTCCATTGATCCCATAACTGTCCGATTCACTCTCATCCCAGCTATGACCGAAAATACTATTATGGATGACTATACCATTGGTCACATTGTCCTGGCCTTCTCCTCCTCTGTACCGGAACAAACCGCCTCCAGTTTTCACAAAATTGGCAAAAGTGCAGCTTTCGATCACAAATGATTCAGACTGGCTCCTTGAGGTAACTCCCCATTGAATTTTATTAAAGGTGGAGTTTTCGAAACGGATATTCTTGATCATGGCTGTCGCTTCGGTATCCACCGTAAACAAACCGTACCCGCCAATGCTGTCTACCACACAGTTTTTGATGGTATAGTTATCAATCACCGTGGAAGTTCTCACCCTTAGAATCCCCCTGAAGGTTCCGATTTCACAATTTTCAAACAGCAACTCGCCCACATGGACATTTTCACGGTTAGGGTTAAACACATAATCTCCCCCGTAATCAGCACCCCGCAGTTCAAGGTCTATAAACCTGATATGGTCGATATCTGAATTGTCGTCAATGTCCCAGTTCCCCGTGGTAAATAGCTTGGCTTTTTGCTCTCCAAATCCATAAGCAGCCCTGATGGTGATGGATTTGTTCAGATTGTTTGCTGGAAAGTCATAAGTAACACCGCGCTTCACCAAAATGGTCGAACCGGACGGAGCCATAGCTACAGCATCGGATACCGCTGAAGGGCTTTCATTGTCCCGTATATCGATCACACCGGGCGCATTTGGATCTATATCCGCTGGCAAAGTAGTGTAATTCAGCCAGCCCCTTAATTGACCTTCACTGTAGAGGGCAATCTGATAACCTGTCTCAGGGTCCAGTCCTTCCACAATCAACTCTCCCATTTCACGCTCCTCTTCTGTGATGGGCCTTTCTTCCCTCAGCGGGGTCTTCAACCTCAGATCGTCAGAGGCAAATAATTTTATTCCCGTAACAGGTGCTCCGGCAGTGGTCCAGCTCACTCTCGCGGCCACGTCAATGACATCGTAGCTTTCAGGCAGGTTCAAGATCGTCGGAAACCGCTGTGTACGGACATTTCCCAAATCCGAAATCTTACTGTCATACATTGGATCATTTGCGTGGGCTGTTGCCCTTACCTGATAGAGGGTATTCCAGAAAAGGGTTTCACCAACCAAATCCTCATCGATCACCACATAACTGGTGTCCGTTTCAATGATATAATCCGTTGTCTTAAAGGAATCCCTGCTCACTTCGAGGGTATAAGATATGGCTTCTTTCATCTTTCCCATATTGACGATGATGGTGTTCTCTTCTGAAAAGAGGTCCTCCGTCAATACCGGTCTAAACAATCTTGTTCTTTCGAACATTTCATCATCTTCTTCACAGCTACTAAAAACCATTAAGCCCAGTGCCATTGAGATAATGCCTAAGAATAATCTATTTATATTTTTTTTCATTGCTTCTCAGTTTTTGAATTAAGAGTTAATCCTTAAAATCCATACCCATCATTGGACAATGTACCTTGACTACTCGCAATGGCAGAGGCAGGTATCGGGAAAATGTATCTAACTACTCCCGGCTTGGGACCATTGATATAGTTTTCCCAGTCCTTGGTAATCCACTCTTGATAGGTGTATTGGTCACTGTGAAGAGCCAATAAGAAAGACTGCTGGTTCCAGGTATCATCTGGCGGGGCCACCACGCGGCGATTAGGGTTGAGTATGGTAAAATCCCCTGAAGCATCCACTTTCCAATACATATAGTCGGGATATTGGGTGGTACCGCTAAATGCCGCATCCGCAAGCTGCTTTAAACCTTCCACGGTCTCTGCCACCTTTTCGGAATAAATTCCCCAACGGATCAATTCATATTTCCTGATCATCTCTCCGCCAAATTCCCAAGCACGTTCGTCCACAATGGCATCAAAGAAAGTGCCCTTGCCTGCTGACACCTGAGAAACATAGGCAGCCACCTTGCTAGGCCAATATTGGGCATCAAACGCCCTTCTTCTTACCCTTCTCAATGCCTCTTGGGCCTCTGCAGTCGGTCCGTTCAGTTCATTTTCTGCTTCAGCATACATCAGCAAGACATCCGAATACCTCATCATTGGCCAGTTGATACCAGTTCCCTTAGCAGAGGATGCCCCTGGAGGGTTTGGTAAAAAATGACGGCTCCATTTGCCCTGTCCAATATCCAATCCACCGTTGACAAACTCCTTCTCAAACAAAGGGGTGATCTTGTACAAAGAGCAGGTCACATCCCTTCTTACATCGGTGGAATCAAACGACAAATAGTAAGTTGGAGGAATCTGCATGTAATTATTCCCTGAGCCATAGCTATGTGCGGCGGTTGCACCTCCTTCTACCCTTACACCAATATTCCAACCTACATCCCCATTGCCTATGGCAAAAGGCACTTCAAACAACACATCCTGATTGACAGGAGTCTGGAACGTACATTGGTTCATGAAAACCTGTTGGAAATCTTCCGGTAGTTCACGGTCTTTCAAAGAAATCAATTTGGCCGTATAATCTTTAGCAATCTGATAATAATCCAAATAGTCAGACTCCCTGGCCATGGTCAAATCGGGCTTTAGGTAATACCCTCCTCTTTGCAATGCCAATCGGGCGATCATACCCAAAGTATATTCCCTGTTTACCTGCTCAATACCAAAAGGAACCTGATCTGCCCAAAGCATTTTCTCCTCCACATCTATCAAATGCTGGATCTCCTGGCTTAAAATCTCATTTCGGTCCGTTTTGGGAAGGTTAAACTCATTACCTGCCTTAGGTGCTTCAATGATATAAGGCACATCCCCAAAGTGATAAATCAACATACTGTACCAATATGCCCTCAAGGTATAAGCCTCTCCCAATAATTGGTTCATGGTATTGGACTCCGCTACATCAGGAGACTCCAACTTCCCACTGGCCATCAAACCTTCTATGGCAATATTGGCATCACGGATAGACCGATAAGCAAAAGTCCAGACGATTTCAAGGTCCCGGTTGCTTTCCAAAGCATCTAAATTCCAGATTTGGTAACGGTCACCATTGCTGGTCCAGCCACTTTGACGCTCTATATCCGTATTACCCGTCATATTATTGGATAACCTGGTACGGAAGGCATCCTGTCCAAAATGCGAATAGATCGCATTTACTCCTTTTCTTGCATCATCCACATTCGAAAACACATAATTGGTGTCAAAAGTGGATAGCGATTCTGGCTCCAAGAAGTCATCACATGAACTCATCAAGGTAGCCGCTGCTGCTATTATTAAATATTTTAGTTTCATGATACTTTAATCTCTTTTAGAATGTCACATTTATGCCCACTGTATAAGATCTGCTTCGAGGAAAGGATGAATAATCCACCCCCGGCGTCAACGCTGTATAGCTGCTGCTTCGGGAGGTACTTACCTCTGGATCATATCCTGAATAATCTGACCATAATTTCAGATTATTACCGGTGGCATAAACACGGAACTGGGACAATCCGATTCTTGAAATCAAATCGGTAGGCAGGGAATACCCCACAGTCAGGTTGTTCAATCGAATATAAGATCCATCCTCCACTGCCCAAGAGTGGATGACAGCTCCTGCTATTCCATAGCTTCTGTGTGACCAAATATTTTTGTTGGCATTCAGTTCTTCAAGTTGAGCCAGGTCAGTAACAATTTCCCCTGGAGTACCGGTATAGCTACCATCTACATCCAAGTAGGTAAATCTATTTTCAGATGACATGGTGGTCAGCAGGTTCCCATAACTTACTCTTCTGAATTGGTTATATTGGATCTTACCGGTATTGTAGACATCATTGCCATACTGATAGTTAAAGAAGATAGCGGCATCAAAACCTTTCCACCTGGCATTGATCCCCAGACCTCCCTGATTTTTAGGAAGGGTATTCCCAATTACCTGTCGGTCATCGGCATTGATCTCGCCATCCCCATTGAGGTCTTTCAATTTCAGGAAGCCTGGTCGCAAATTGGTATTGCCCACCACACTGCTTGAATTGGCGATTCCTTCTTTTAGGATATATTCATCGGCCGTGGCATCATATCCTTCAAAGTCATCAGTAGTATAGTAGCCATCGGTCACGTAACCATAAATATCCCCTACTCTTCCTCCTACCCGCAGGTAGAAATCGTTGATATTATTTAGGTCAGTACTTGCCCAGTTGGACCGGAAGAATCGTTCATCGGTTCCGTCCAGCTCCACTACCTTGGCCCTGTTGACACCTGTATTAAAGTTGATAGAGAGCGAGAAATCAGGTCTGTCCACCACAAAGGCATTGATACCCAATTCTACCCCTTTGTTGGAAGTACTGCCGACATTGTTCCACTGGGTATCAAAACCGGTGTTTGAAGGAATATCAGAAGTCAGCAAGAGATCTCTGGTAGTATTTTCGTAAACATCCAAACTACCTTCTATTTTGGCCTTGAACAAGGTAAAGTCCAAACCGATGTTTTTGGTCACGGTGGTTTCCCAAACCAAGTCAGGATTGTAAAGGGTACTACTGCTTGGAGTGTAGTAAACGTTATCTACATTGCCAAAACCCGGCCCCCTATTGGTAGATCCCTCAAAAAGGAACCTGGTGGCATCCGTTCGGATACGGTCATTACCGGTCTCACCAATACTTAACCTTAACTTTAACTCATCCACCCAACTGGAAGTCTTCAGGAAATCTTCCTCGGAAATTTTCCAACCCAAGGCAACCGCAGGGAAAACACCTACCCGGTTTCCTTTGGCAAACTTACTGGAAGCATCCGAACGTACCGTGGCAGTAAACAGGTACTTGTTCATGAATTGGTAATTCGCTCTACCAAACATTGAGAACCTGTTGGCATCAATGGCCTGACTGGTTTCATGACGATCGACACGGCCAAAAGTCATATTCGCAAACAATTCTTCCGGAGTGATGGACAAACGGAAATCTTCCACCCTTACCATATCACTCTTACCTCCATTGGAATAGATTTCCTGACCTACCAAAAAGTCAAGATCATGGTCTCCGAGATTATCAAATTTATAAGAAACACTGTTCAACCATCTGTAAGAATGTGACGTGGTCTCGTCTTTCACCCCTAAAGGCAGGTTACCACCATTATTGAATGATTCACTGGTGAGAGGCCCGTAAAACCTGAGGTTTTCTCTAAAATCCCTCGAACCGTTGAAGGTGGATTTGAAATTCAGGTTGTCGATAACTTCCCAGGTCAACCCTGCATTGAACACATAATCAAACTCCGTGCGTTTTCTCCAGTCCTGCTTGGCCAGTTCCACCGGACTTACCAGGCTCAATAAAAAGGACTGGAAATCATCCTCGGAATTCACTTGGGTAAGGTCAATGTCCAGCTCATCGGCTATACCGTTTACCGGCCTGGTCTGTACGGCTTCTTTGATACTGATCTGTGCATTTCCAGAAGTACCGGCACCATCCACAATGGTATGGGTGATCCTTGCTCCTGCATCAAACTGCAACCTGTCAGAAATAACCTGGTTCAACTTAAAGTTGATCACATTCCTTTGGTAGCCTGAATTCAACATCAATCCTTCGTCGGTATTGTTGGTCAAACTCAGCATCAGCTTGGTCTTCTCCGTACCTCCCGAAAGGCTCAAATTGTGGTACTGGCTAAGCTTAGGATCTCCAAAAAGTTCATCCTGCCAATCTGTTCCAGGCTTTTGTTTATAAAGTTCAAGATCATCATAGACCCCGAAAAAGCGTTCAAAATTCCTTACAGCTGCATCAGACTGCAGTTTTGCATATTCATAATTGGCCAAAACATACTCGTAAGGATCCAACACTTCGTATTTACGGTCCTTTGGAAGGTTTTTCCACTGAAAGAAATTATTATAGGAAATGGAAGTCTTTCCGGCTTTAGGCGTTTTGGTGGTGATCACAATTACCCCGTTGGCGGCTTGGGCACCATATATGGCGGTAGCTGCAGCATCTTTCAAAACAGTAATGGTTTCTATATCCGTAGGGGGGATATCACGGATACTGCCCACAATAAAACCGTCCACCACGTACAATGGAGCGTTATCTTGAGTTACCGATCCCCCACCCCGAACACGGATCACTACTTCAGCATCAGGTGAACCATCGGTGGTCAATACGTTGACACCCGGAAGCCGTCCGGTAATGGCCTGAGCAGCGCTGGCCACAGGTATCTTGGCCAGTTCTTTTCCTGACATGGAAGCCACTGACCCTGTCATATCTGTCCTCTTCACGGTTCCGTAACCAAAATCGACTACTTCTACCATATCCAACTGTGCCACATCCATCTCCATGGTAATATCAATGACAGACCTTCCTTCAATGGGAATCTCCTGTTTGATCATCCCGATAGAAGAAAAGATCAGGGTCCCATTAGGATCATTCACATCAAGCTTATAGGCACCGTCCAAATCAGTGCTGGTGCCTAAACCGGTTCCTTTTAGCAATACAGTGACACCGGGAACGGTTTCACCTTCTGAGCTTTTGACAACTCCTGTTATTTCCAGCGATTGGGCCTGTAGCTCCACTACTGTCAATACCATGAGCATCAAAAACAGGGAAAGATATCGGGTAGTGCCCGACAGGTTTTTGGTAAACATCATTTCGATATTGATTGGGTTTTGTTAATAATTGATTTTGCACGTTTGAGCGCAAGGCTCTTGAAATATGTAAGATTCACACTTATTAAAAATGGCGTGAAAATATCCCCAGGGCGGGGATGTGATTCGAGGGTATTTCATGGTATTTTAAATTAAGGGTTTACTAATCAAATGACTTCGATGGTCATCTAAACAACTTACCGTTGCGCAATCGATTGCATATTAATCAATAAATTTTGCATATACAAGCTAATTTTGACTTTATACTGAAAACCAGTATAAAAATCTATTATAACAGAAATAAGCAGGAATATTAACTTACCAACAGTATTATTACTTGATAGAAAGTAGGTGATTATTTTCAAAATAATGCAATCGATTACCTCTTACGGAATCGATTCCGTAATTGGCGCAACTAAATAGGCTTTTACCACAACCTCCGGAGGAAGCTATCCACCAGGTCTACAGTCTCACTGAACCAAGGTTCAAACAGCCAAAAGGGATGAGGACTGTCAGAAAAAGAATGTACTTCTGAATAGATTCCTAAAGCCTCCAACTTTTTGATCATATCATCTTGACCGGCATGAAACCTAGGGTACTGGCTGTTGAAAAACAAAATAGGCACGGCTTTTCCCCCTACCTGATGCAGTGCACTTGCTGCGTCCCATACATTGGGGACCTCTTCATAGGTCCCTCCCAACCATTGAGCGGCCACTTCTCCTTCCGATGACTCGGGATGATGGAATGCCAATACCCCGTCCATATCAATCACCGCATGCACATCAGAAGAAACGCTCAGCGGGCCATCACCTTCATATTCCTTCCGGCCGTTGGTAAAGCCAACCAATGCCGCCAGCTGCCCACCTGCCGAACCTCCTGAAATGGCCACCTTATTGGTATCCAAACCAAATTGTTCGGCATGGGCCTTAAACCATTTGATCGCCTCCTTGACATCATGAACCCCAGCAGGATAGGGCGCTTCCAGCGAAAGCCTGTAATCCATCACCGCGGTGACATATCCCTTAGCAGCAACCGCCCTGGCCAAGGGCTCCTGAAGCCCCCTGTTTCCAGATCTCCAGCCTCCACCATGCACGAACAATACGCCAGGTTTCAGCTTTTTATGTTTTTGCTCAGGATAAAAGACATCCATCTTTAATTCCCTGTAACCTAATTCTTTATAACTGATCTCCCTGGTCTCTGTAATCCCATCAATAACTCCATTGAAAGCTGGTTTAATGTTGGGAAAATCTTTCCTGTACTTTTTATAGGAACTGGCCAAATTAAAGGAAGTATCTTTCTCAAAACCGTACCAAGGAAATCCAAAGGCATTCTTCGACCGGTTTCGTCCGGAAAAAATGTTTTCATGCTTGTAAAGTCCTGCTTCATCCTCACTCAGTTGCTGCGCCCATTCAGCCCTTTGGTCAGGATTGGCACCTGCACCGGTAGTACCGAATTCGGCATAGAAGGTAGTTTTTTCATTTTCCGCTTTTCCCCAATTGTTCCATCCTTCCGGGACAATATGCCCCCCCATCTCACAGTTGAGGAATACCGTTTTGGCATAGCTCCTCCAGGGGCGTCCCAAAAAGACACGGTCCACCCCGTCCGCGGCTGTCAACCGGCAGTTTTTGAAGACATAGCCATAATCCACCCATTCCGGAGTAGAAGCGGCCGTAATGTAGGAATTGCTTTTGGAATAAATCTCACAATTCTCAAAAAGGGCCGTCGCCGATCCAAATATAAAATCAGTGGTACCTTCGATATAACAGTTCTTATAATATTGTCGGCTGTTTTCACCGCTGGCAAACATGGTATCCTGATCTCCTTTGAAATGACAATTCTCAAAAAACAAGCGGTCACCTTCAGCATGCAAAGCCACTGCCTGCCCTACCGAACCTGCGGTATTTTGGATGGTCATGTCTTTAAATATCAAACTGTTGCCCCACACCAACAAGGTGTAGGAATCAAAGGTATCCATATAGTTTTTTCCTGTATGGTCATCATAGGTAAGGATGGTTTTATCAGGCCCATCCCCCTTAAAGGTAACATTGGTAATGGTTCCGGGAATCTCCAGTTTTTCTTTATAAACCCCTTCTTTGATGTATACTGTAATGGGCTTGGGCAGGTACACCCTGATCGCCTCCAAGGCATCAGCAATGTAGAGAAAATCCCCGCTCCCATCCTTGGCAACCACTATATCCTCCTGTACCTTTCCCTTTAGGTTGGTAATTTTACCATTTTTGGGATAAGAGTTCACATGCTGGGCGTATGCGGCTCCCCATATCGAGAGACAAAAGAAGAGTAAAAGGCATGTTATAAATCGGTTCATTTTTATTAGTCTTGAGTAGGGAGTATTGAGTCTTGAGTCTAATGTCTAGCATCTAGCGTCTTTTTTCCAACCCGGTCATGGCTTTATAGACCAACTGCGCTACCGCCTTGGCTCCTTCTGGCTGAAAATGGGTATTGTCATTGCTTCCTTCAGGGTAAGCTTCATATAATCCAGGACCAAAGTTCATAAAATAATGTACACTCACATAATCCTTTCCTTTTGAGGTAAAATGCTCCATGGACAATTTTGTCAGATCGATCAACAATGCCTCCTGTTCCTCCGCCACTTCCACCGCAGCGGTATAGTAAGCACCGTGCACATTTTGAAGCTCCCCATCCTTCCAGGGATAGTTCCTGTTTACCGGCGTCAACACAATGGGGATGGCTCCCTTCTCTCTTGTTTGGGAAATAAACAGCCTGATATATTCCTTGTACCCTTCTGTAGTCACATATCGCTCTGGTTTGTTTTCAGCGGCATCATTGTGTCCAAACTGCATCAAAACAAGATCTCCGGGCTCCAAGCCTTCGTAAACTGCACGCCATCGTCCTTCTTCAAAAAATGTCCTTGTGCTTCTACCTCCTCTTGCCCTATCATCCACAAGGATGGAATCAGCCTTGACCAGCCCTTTTAACTCAGGTAAATTAGCTTTCCCCATAAAAGGTTGAAACACCTGCCCCCAGCCCATAACTGGGTATCGGGTTTTCATGTAGTCCTTTCCGAGCTCATAGTCATTACTATAATCCGCCACAGTCGAATCACCAATAAGATAGACTTTTGCGATTTTTTCCTTAGGCTGAAAAGCAAGTAAAAGGGTGAGCAATAAAATAAGGGAGAGTAATCTGGTTTTCATCTGGCTTATTGGGGTTTATTGGATAAGGATTTTTTACTCTTTCAAGAACATTTCAAGTTCGGGAAGCTTCTTTCTCAGTTCTTCGACCACCAGGTCACAGACTTTAAAGGCTCCTGTGGGAGACAAATGGGTATTATCTTCCTGCCCTTTTTGGAAACGCTCATAATCGCCCGGTCTGTAATGAAGAAAAAGCTCCTTGGATTTTTCGTAACCAAACTGTTCAATCAGGGCAACGGTCTTTTTGTGCAGGTCAAACAGAGGAATATCATATTCCTCAGCTACTTCCCTCACCACCTCCGAATACCGTCCATGGGTATCGATCAGCTTTTGGTTTTCATCATAGCTCCTTCTGGAAATAGGGGTAGCCAATACTGGTCTCCCTCCCTTTTCGTAAGTTTCTTTGATGTACCGGATCAGGTTGTCTCTGTATTCAGTATCTGGTGCAGAATACCGGTCTGGGGATTTTATCTTCTGATCATTGTGACCAAACTCAATCACCACATAATCGCCTGGCTGTATGCTATTGTACACCTTATCCCAATGCCCTTCTCCCCGGAAACTTTTGGAGCTTCTTCCATTCAGGGCATGGTTTTCCACCCGGACACCCTCTTTGAAATAAAGGCCAAAAACCTGGCCCCAGCCTTTTTCAGGATTGCTTCCCGCATAGGATTTATTGGCCATGGTCGAGTCCCCAATGAGGAAGATCGTGATTTCTCGATCCTTCTGAGCAAAGGAAGTTATTAAACCAACTACGGCTACTAAAAGTAAAATCGACAGTTTTTTCATCACTTTATCTTTATAGCATTAACAGGAAGCTCCTTACCTGATATCAATTGATCTTTCAAAGCGGTAAAATCGCCTTTATCAAAATGGATATTACCGCTTAATCTGCCCAGTACCTTTACCGGAACCATTCCATTGTCTACAAAGGAAAAACCGCTGACATCCACATTTTTGCTATTATAAATGGTCAGCGCAGGAGTCTTCTCTGCAATGACCTTTACATTTTTCAGCTCCAGACCATCGGTATCGATCACGGTTATTCCATTTTTCGCTTCCAAAAGTGCATTTTCCAACCTTACATTTTCCAGGCTCTTTTCAGGAAGCCCCATGAAAAACGCAGCAGTACCTGATCCGGTAGCGGTAATGTTTTTCATGTAAATATTTCTGAAAGCCGGAGTTTCTTCAGTGACAGGGACAAGGGCTTCGTCTCTGGCCTCGTCCTCTGCATTTTGATCTTCTTCCAGCACCGGGGAATTGCCGCCATAAAACATATTGAATCGAATTGCATCGGTCGGAATATTGATCATGTTGATATTGGAAATATAAATATCCTCTACCACTCCCCCTCGGCCACGGGTGCTCTTAAACCTCAACCCTACATCGGTTCCGATAAAAGTACATTCAGAAACATGCACATTCCTTACTCCTCCAGACATCTCGCTTCCCACCACAAAACCACCATGTGCGTGATAAACGGTATTGTTTTTCACGATCACATTTTCCGTGGGCATGCCCCTATCTCTCCCATCTTTATCCTTTCCTGATTTGATGCAGATGGCATCATCTCCTACATCAAAGGTATTGTTATAGATCAAAACATTTTTGCAGGATTCCAGGTCAAGTCCATCACCGTTTTGACTGTACCAGGGATTCCTCACTTTAAGGTTTCGGATCACCATATTTTCACTCATCAAGGGATGAATGTTCCAAGCCGGGGAATTCTGGAAAGTAGGCCCATCCAACAGCACTTTGTTGCATTTCACCAGGCTTACCATTACCGGCCGCAAAAAATCCTTTACGGAAGACAGTTCATCTTCACCAATCAGATCGGGGACATTGAAATTCGAACTGCTGACATATCCTCTTTTGGCGCTGGCGGTAGGGAACCACATCTTTTCATCATCGGAAAGTACCCCTCCGGATTTCACCAATTTGCTCCATTGGTTATCGGTCATCTTTCCTCGCTTTACGGGTCTCCAGGCATCACCATTGCCATCAATGACACCGGCACCGGTAATCGCAATGTTTTCGGCTTCCAGTGCATTGATCGGGGAAATACAGCGGACAGTGTTCAATCCTTCAAAACTGGTTTTCACTAAAGGGTAATCGTCAAAATCCTTGCTGAAAAGGACCAAAGCCCCATCTTCCAAATAAAGGTGGATATTACTCTTCAAGGTAATCGGTCCCGTAAGCCAAATGCCCCTTGGGACAATGACCTTCCCTCCGCCTTTTTCAGCCACATGCTCTATTGCTTTGGCAAAGGCTTCCGAATTTTTGGTTTTACCATCGGCCTTGGCTCCATAATCCGCTATACTCACTGAATATGACGGAAATGAGGGCAGTTGCACCTTGGGCATATTTATTTCTACCCCTTCATATATGGCAGCATCCACAGGAGCTATTTGACGCGCCTGGCTGAAGCCCACGGTGACCATAAAGGCGATGGCCAACATTAACCTTTTATACATCTTTTCCATTGTCTTTATCATTTTGTAAACCTGAACCAATCCACATCGGCATAGCCGGAATCGTTAATTTTACTTTCCCTTACCGCGAATAGTCCTACTTTCGCACCTATCCACTTGCCCGGAACAGCGGTAAAAGTATCTTCCACCTTGGTAAACTTCTTGCCATTTTCACTATAACTGAACTGGCAAATAGCCCCTTCACCCACCTCCACGCGGAGCTGAACCTTGTTACCTGAAAGCTTCTTGATGGTGGTTTCTTTTTCCGGTTTGCCGTGCTCCGCATCTTCGCATTCCACATATTTCAGGTAAATACCGTCTTGCTTACTTTCCAAGGCCAGGTAGGCATAACTCATCCCCATTACGATCAGCCCGCTTTTCTCATCTTCTAGCTTTTCATTGGGATAAAAGGTCAGTTCTGTGGTGGTCGTAAATTTTTCCGCAGGAAATTTCTGCAAAAGCAAATTAGGAGCATCCCAAAGGTTCTTTGCCCCTTCAGGAAGCTGATCTGTATAAAGTCTCAACATTCCTTTGGAAGGATTGGCAAAAGCCCAGGTTGCTTCTGGATTGGCATGCCATTGCCACTGAGGGCCAATATCATTCCCCTCAAATTCATCACTATCATCCGGAGTGGATATCGGATATTTCTGACCTACATCAGGCTTCTGATAGCGCATCACTGGCTGGCCAGTCCCGTCACCATCGGGATCTTCCCCCATGGTCGGCCAATCACTTTCCCACCACATTGGCTGCATGTGTACAATTCGGCCATAAGCTTCCTTATCCTGAAAATGGAGGAACCAGTTTTCTCCATTTTCCAATTCCACCCATCCACCTTGGTGAGGACCGTTGATCGCAGTATTGCCTTGGTCCAGGGAAATATGTTCCTCATACGGGCCATAAGGGCTTTCTGATCTAAGGATCAGCTGCCAACCTGTGGAAACCCCTCCAGCAGGGACAAAAATGTAATAATATCCGTTTCTTTTATAAAATTTTGTTCCTTCTACTGTGGGATGGTTTTCATGTCCGTCAAACACCAGCTTTCCGGCGCCCAATATCTTTGTACCATCTTCACTCATAGGCTTTACGACCAATACACTCTTTATCCCAGCCCTACTTCCGGCAAAAGCATGGGACAGGTAAGCCTTGCCGTCCTCATCCCACAAAGGACAAGGGTCGATCAGTCCTTTGCCTGCTTGGACCAATACCGGCTCTTCCCAATCGCCGGCAGGATCCTTGGTCTTTACCATAAAAATCCCGAAATCGGGATCTCCCCAATAAATAAAGAATTCTCCCTTATGATAGCGGATGGCCGGGGCCCAAACCCCATTCCCATGCTGGGGCTTGCTAAAATGTTCAAATGGAGGCAGCCGGTCCAATGCATAGTTGATCACTTCCCAGTTGACCAAGTCCTTTGAATGAAGTATTGGAAGACCTGGAACGGCATTGAAACTCGAGGCGGTCATATAAAAGTCATCGCCTACTCTGCACAAATCAGGATCAGAATAATCGGAATGTAAGACGGGATTGATATAGGTGCCGTCTCCTTGATCCGATACCCAAACTTCTGAGGGTTTTTGATCCTGTCCGTATAAGGTCATAGAAGTTCCTACTGCCAATAATACACTGGCAAAAAGTGGTTTGCTTAATTTCATTTTGGGGGTTATTTTTGGTTTACGCTTTTATAGTACTTTATTCCTGATTACATGCTTTCTTACCCGTAAGCTTATTTTCCTTGGTTTTTAGAAACTAATCAAACAGTTAAGAAAAATACCTGCCCTTATCAGCGAAATCAGCGGGAAACTATATTAATCTTTGCCTCCCGTGATATCAACCTACCGTCGCCAATCATTCAATCACCTGCATTGGGTCCCAATTGTCTTCTCCTCCAAGGATATTGGCTACGGTATAGGCGGAACCGATGTCGGGGGTCAGCTGCCAGGACCACATTACTCGATCATCTGGAGCGGCGCCCGGGCCGAAAGACTGATATTCGGCATAGAAGCTGTTTTCTTCTGCTGCCGGTTTTCCCCAATTATGCCAGCCTTCTGGAATAATATGGGGGCCCATTTCACACTTGATAAACACGGTCTGAGCATACTCCCGCCAAGGCCGTCCAAGGTAAACACTCTTAGGCGGTGCATTTCCTGTCAGTTTACAATTGATAAACACAAAGCCGTGCAGGCTCTCCTTGTCGGTAGAGGCAGCGGTTATATAGCTTCCTCCCTCTTTAGAGAAGATCTCACAGTTTTCAAATACCGCTGTTGACCAACCAAAGATAAAATCCACCGTACCCTCTATATAGCAATCCTTATAATACTGCCGACTGCCTTTTCCATGTGGATACAAGGTATCCTGAAAGCCGAGAAAACGGCAATTCTCAAAAACCACTTTATCCCCTTCTACCCGAACGGCTACTGCTTGTCCCACGGGACCCGACGAATTCTCAAACGTGATGTTTTTAGCAAAAAAACCGTCTCCAAAAACGAAAAAGCTGGAAGAGCCTGTAGTCCCCATTTCCTCCCCAAAACTGTTCTGCTTGGAAGCATAATCATCATAGGTGATGACCGTTTCCAAGGCTCCATCTCCGATCAGATGCACGTTGGTCTTGGTAGAAGGCAAGGTGAGCTTCTCTTTGTAAACCCCTGGCTTTAGATGAATTTTGGTCACCTTTTTCCGGAAATCAGGAATGCTGTTAAATGCTTCCTGAATGCTCTTAAAATCTCCTGAGCCATCCTTGGCCACTATGATGTCAGCTTCTTGAGCCTGAACCAGTCCGCTCAAAAGGGTAAAGACGAGACCCAAAAGATATTTGCCCGTGTTTTTAATTGGTTTAGACATATTTTTATGCATCAACTCAGCTTTTAATAATGAAGTTAATTCCACAAGGTGATAGGTAAGCCATCATTTGCCTCCCCTTATTTCAATGCTTCGTACTGAAGGGATGCCAAAATGAAAGGGCCAACGCCTTTGGGATCATTATCCCTGATGGGTTCATTAATATAGTATTCGTAGGATCCATCTCTATAAGGATTTCCTCCCAGTCCTGCCACTGCACACACATTGGTGAGACTGATTCCACCGTCAGCATCTTCACGCACAAACTCCTGGAGCAACCCTTTATAAGCTTTAATACCATAGTCTTGGTATTTTTGATCTATATAGCCCTTGGCGGAAGCTTTCAGCAAAAAGTAGGTAAACATGCTGGAAGCGGAAGATTCCAGGTAGTTGCCTTCCCTTTCAGCCTGATCGACCACTTGGTACCAAACGCCTGTTTCATCCTGATACCTGATGATTCCCGCTGCGATTTTTTGGGCCACCTCAATGACCTTATCTCTTCCAGGATGGTCTTCCGGCAGGTAATCAAGCACATCCACTACCGCCATACTGAACCATCCTATGCTTCTTCCCCAATAGTTTTTTGACAAACCGGTCTCGGGATCAGCCCATTTTTGCTCTTTGCTCTCATCCCAGGCATGATGGTACAATCCGGTCTCTTCACTGTAGCCGTATTTGTCCATCAAATAAATCTGTTTGACAACATCCTCAAATAGCCCAGGCTCATTGAAAACAGCCCCATACCTGGCTAAAAAAGGAGACGCCATGTATAGACCATCCAACCACATTTGATGTGGATACACTTTCTTATGCCAAAAACCTCCCTCTGATGTTCTTGGATGTTCCCGCATTTGATCGCGCAATTCCTCCAAAGCAATCTTGTAGGCTTCTTTATCGGTTTCTTCGTACAAACCAATCAGGAACCTCCCGCCATTTACTCTGTCGATATTATAATCACTCTTTTTATAGGTCATGATGACGCCTTCTTCATCGATCATAAAATCGGCAAATTTCTCGATGTACGCTAAGTACTTTTTATCTTCTGTGCGCTCATAGACTTTCTCCATGGCGGTCATGATCAGTCCATGGGTATATTCCCATTTGGGCTTTTCATTGAAATCAAGTGTCCAACCATCAGGGTTCCTGTTGATTTCAGCATCAGCCATCCTTACTGAATAGACCTTTTTTTCTTCTACGGTTTCAGCAGTTTCACCAGTAGTATTCTCGGATTTGGTCCCGCAAGAAGTAAGGGACATAGCAGCTAGAAGCGCCGCTGAAACCACGTATTTTATAGAGGAATGGTTAAGGAGCATTGTTTTTTAGGTTTATGGTTATTTCTTCTTCTAGAAACAGAAATAGTATTTTTCAAAAAATTGGAGTCCCTACAGGCTGCAGGACCAAAACATCGGAAATATCATCCTTCCCGATTTGAATTCCAAAATAACAAGAAGGGATAGTTAACCTAATGGATTCAAGGTTATGCTTGATAAAAGAGGTAATTTTTTTCATGATTATTAGGGGTTATTGCTATTTGACTAAAGTCCAATTTATGAAAATGTTCCGGGATATTTTTGAAAAGCCCCCTTCATACGATGGGGGCATTTCACATCATTAACCCTAAACTAATTACATATGATACATCTATTTTATCGCTCCCTTTAAGCTTCCTTTCTCTAAAACACCGGAAACCTGGAGAGAATTAAATATCAACATTGAGCAATCGATTGCATATTTAATTATTTTTTTCCAGAGATTAAAATTTTAACTCCATTTTTCCTTAAAATAATTTTTATAAAGGGCAAAATCAGATTATTTATCCTATTTATTTCACAATCAACCTGAAATTCAGTAAAAAATATTAGCCCTTATAGTTTACAATTCAAAAATAAATAAACTATATTGCGCAAACGATTACATTATAAATTCAGTTATAATGGTAAAAAATAAGCACCCATTTTAACCTGCTGCTAAAATCCGCAGCCTTCGTATCTCCAACATCTAAATCCGGTGATTTCGAAAGATTTGTATTAAATTCGGGGTTTTGGCCACTTGATTAGAAACATGAACAAGAGAAAAAAAGCAACCATTCATGACATAGCATCAAAACTGGGGATTACCGCCAGCACTGTTTCCAGGGCTTTGAACAATCATCCCCGTATAAGCGATGCCACCAAAAAACTGGTCAACAAAACCGCCAAAGAAATCAATTACCAGCCAAACAATATTGCTGCAGCCTTGAGAAACGGCCGCAGTAAGCTGATAGGCATCGTAGTACCGACCGTAAACAGGGATTTTTTCTCTTCCGTGGTACGTGGTATTGAAGAAATCGCCAACCAACTGAATTATAAAGTCATCATCAGTCAGTCCTATGAAAATTTCGAGCAGGAAGTCCAGACCGTGGACGCGCTGTTAAGTGCCAGGGTGGACGGCATCATCATGTCCATAGGAAAAAACACCGAGGATTTTGAGCATTTGGAAAGAGTAGTGGAAAAAGGCATTCCCTTGGTACTTTTTGACCGGATTACCGACCAAGTTGATGTCAACCAAGTAGTCATAGACGATTATATGGGGGCCTATAAATCCGTGGAGCACCTTATTGAAAATGGCTATAAAAGAATTGCACATTTTACCAATCCCAGAAAAATCAATATTTACAGCGAAAGGCTACGCGGCTACATCGATGCATTAAAAGACAATGGTATCAAACTGGACAAAGACCTGATCATTGAAAGTAATATGCAATTGGAGGACGGGAAGCAGTGTACCCTTCAAATGCTGGAAGAGGGCCTTGACTTTGATGCCATCTTCTCCTCCAGTGATTATGCGGCCATGGGAGCCATGCAAGTGTTAAAAGATAAAGGCATCAGTGTTCCAGATCAGGTAGGCTTGGCGGGCTTTGGCAATGAACCATTCACCTCTTTCACTACCCCTTCGCTTACCACGATTGACCAGGTAAGTATCCCGATGGGAAATGTGGCCGCTGAACTGTTCTTCGAACTTCTGAAAGCCGATCCCAAAAAATACGTTCCACAAAAAACGGTTCTAAAACCAGAACTGATCATCCGCGGATCTTCGGTCCGAAAAGTGGCCCAAACCGTCTAAAAATCAATAAAATAACATTTAAAATCATATAAGCACATGTTGGACGAAGTGAGCAATCGATTGCGCAAACCTAAAAACAAGTTCCTTTCTGAGGACTTTTTACTACAGAATGACTTTGCAAAGGTACTTTACCATGATTATGCGAAAAAGCTTCCGATCATCGACTACCATTGCCATCTGTCACCCAAAGACATCGCTGAAAACCGTAAGTTTAATAACCTAACCGAAATATGGCTAGCCGGTGACCATTACAAATGGAGAGCAATGCGAACCCTTGGGGTGGATGAAAAATTCATTACGGGCAAGGCTTCCAGCGACAAGGAAAAATTCCAAAAATGGGCTGAAACGGTTCCTTATACCTTAAGAAATCCGCTTTACCATTGGACTCATCTGGAGCTGAAAAGGTATTTTGATATCGACCAATTATTAAGCCCTGAATCGGCCGATGAGGTTTATGAAAAAGCCACCGCCCTTCTCCAGGAACCTTCACACAATACCCAAGGATTGCTGAAATTGATGAATGTGGAAACCGTTTGTTCCACGGACGATCCGATTGATGGCTTGGAATATCATATCCAGGCCAAAGCAGAAAACACAAACCCCAACCTTTTTCCTGCTTTCCGTCCCGACAAGGCTTATGCAGTAGAAAACCCTGTGGATTATTTGTCCTATTTGGACAAACTTCAGAATGTCAGCGGGATCAATATCGACAACTATGGAGACCTGCTCAAGGCCCTGGAAAACAGAATTGAATTCTTCCATAAACACGGGGGAAGACTTTCTGACCATGGTTTGGAACAACTCTATTTCTTCAAACAAGGGCAATATGATGTAGAGCAACTTTTCAAAAAATTAAAAGCTGAAGCTTCCCTGTCTTTAGAAGAAATCAATTATTTTAAATTCGAAACATTGCTGCACCTGAGCAGAATGTACCATGCAAAAGGCTGGACACAGCAATTTCACTTGGGAGCCTTAAGAAACACCAACGACCGAATGATGCGCATCCTGGGGCCTGACACCGGATTTGACTCCATCGGGGACTTCTCCCAGGCACAGGCAATTGCCAAATTCCTCAATGAACTGGACAGCACAGACCAGCTCGCCAAAACCATCCTTTACAACCTTAACCCTGCCGACAACGAGGTCATGGCCACCATGATCGGAAATTTCAATGACGGTTCTGTCCGGGGCAAGATCCAGTTTGGTTCAGGCTGGTGGTTCCTTGATCAAAAAGACGGCATGGAAAAGCAAATGAACGCACTTTCCAACATGGGTCTCCTTAGCTGCTTTGTAGGCATGCTTACCGACTCTAGAAGCTTCCTTTCTTTCCCTAGACATGAATATTTCAGAAGGACACTTTGTAACCTTATAGGCAAAGATGTGGAGAATGGAGAGCTTCCTGCCGATGAAAAATGGTTAGGAAAAATAGTCAGTGATATCTGTTATCATAATGCCAAAAATTACTTCCAATTTGAAAAATAGCAATTCACTATAGATCATGAAAACACTCAACAGACAAAACGTTCCACAATTGACAGAAAGACCTGTCAAAGTGCTCCAGTTTGGAGAAGGAAATTTTTTAAGGGGCTTTGTCGATTGGATCATCGACACCATGAATGAAAAAACCGATTTCAATGGGGATGTTCAGTTGGTACAGCCCATTGCAAACGGTATGGGTGAGCTCATCAACAAGCAGGATGGACTCTATCATGTGCAGTTAAGCGGGATCCAAAAAGGAGAAGCCAAAGAAGAGACCAAACTCATTACCTGTGTTCGTGGAGTAGTAAACCCTTATGCGGATTATGATGCCTATCTTAAACTGGCCGAAAATCCTGATTTAAGATTTATCATTTCCAACACCACGGAAGCAGGTATTTCTTACAATCCTGAGGATGAGCAAAAAGACAGGATATCTTCTTCTTTTCCAGGAAAATTGACCGCATTGCTTTATAAGCGGTTTGACACTTTTAATGGAGACCAATCAAAAGGCTTGCATATCATTCCTTGCGAGCTGATTGATAAAAACGGCGATAAATTAAAAGAAATTATCCTAAAATATGCTGCCCTTTGGCAACTTCCTAAAGGTTTTATCAATTGGATCAATGAGGCCAATACTTTCTCCAACACCTTGGTAGACAGAATCGTCCCCGGTTTTCCTAAAGAGACCATACAGGAAATCCAGGAAAATATCGGTTATGGAGATAACTTGGTGGTAAAAGCGGAGCCCTTTCACCTTTGGGTAATCGAGGGGCCTGATTCGGTAAAAGTTGAATTCCCTGCCGAAAAAGCCGGATTGGATGTCAAATTCGTCAAAGACCAGTCTCCTTACAGAACCAGAAAAGTAAGGATCCTCAATGGAGCCCATACCTCATTAGTTCCTGTCGCCTACCTGCATGGACTGAGAACAGTGCGCGAATCCGTGGAAGATCCGATCATCGGCACCTTCCTCAACGACACAATCCAGAAGGAAATCATCCCGACCTTGGACCTTCCTAAGGAAGAGCTGGAGCAGTTTGCCAATGATGTAATGGACAGGTTTAAAAACCCTTATGTAAAACATATGCTCAGCTCGATTGCGCTGAATTCCATTTCTAAATATAAAGTGAGGGTACTTCCTTCACTGTTGGAATATGTAAAAAGAACGGACGAGCTACCTAAAAACCTTGTTCGCTCTCTTGCTGCACTGGTGGTATTTTACAAAGGCAGCTACAATGGAGAAGCCACTCCTGTAAATGACGACCAGGACATTGTGGATTTCTTCAGTTCGGTTTGGAAAAAAGACGACCTAGAGGAAATTTCCAGTGAAGTACTTAAAAACACTACACTTTGGGACATGGACTTGACTACAGTGAAAGGCTTGGAGGCAGCGGTAGCTGAAAACCTCGGAAGCCTGGTAGATAAAGAAAAGGTTTAACTAATAAACCCCTAATTTCTGAAATACAATATGTGTTTTAGTTTTTAAATCAAAAAAAGGAAGCCATGATGGCTTCCTTTTTCTTATTCGCTCAGTTCGTATTTTAATGTCTTCCCTTTTTCCACGGCAGGAATCCCCTCTGTCATCCAAAGCGGTGCCGGATCCCCTTTGAGATAATGATCAAAGAACTGGGAAAGCCTCACCGACAAATCTTTCCGGTTCTTTCTTTGCCGAAGGTTATGGTCTTCCCCGTTATAAACCAAGAGCCAAGCAGGGGTCCTGTTCCTTTTCAGTGCCATGAAAAACTCAATTCCTTGATACCAGGGGACAGCTCCGTCTTTGTCATTGTGCATGATCAAAACCGGTGTACTTACCCGATCCGCAAAAAACAGCGGGGAATTTTCAATGTATTTCATCGGCTTTTCCCAAAGCGTCCCCCCTATTCTGGATTGTGTCTGCTCATATTGGAACATCCTGCTCATGCCTGAGCCCCACCGAATGCCACCGTAAGCAGAAGTCATATTGGCCACGGGCGCTCCTGCTCCTGCTGCTTTGAACATATCGGTTTGTGTAATCAGGTAAGCCACCTGATAGCCACCCCAGCTTTGCCCCTGAATGGCCATATTTTCCGCATCAATATACCCTTTAGAGACTACCGATTGGACACCGGGAATGATACAGTTATAGGCACTTGGACCCGGATAACCGATTTCATATTTGATATCAGGAACAAATACCACATACTCGTTGCTGACAAAATAAGGAATGTTGATAATGGAGGCACTGGGAACTGGACTGATATAATTATGGAAACTATCCGACCTGCGCTCATAAAAGTAGACCATCAAGGGATACTTTTTCTTGGGATCAAAATTTTCAGGTTTATAGATAAGCCCTTGTAAAGAATCACCTTTAAGGGTCATATATTGCGTCAGCTCTACAGTTCCCCAATGGACTTCTTTTTGTTGGGGGTTGGCATTGGAAAGTTTCACCAGCTCTCCCATTCCCAGATCCGAGGCATACACATCTGGATACTCCTGATAGGTGGACCTTCTCAAGATAACTTTTTCAGCATCTTTGGCTTTTTCAAGTCCATAATAGCTGTGATCCGTAAATACCAGTTGCTGAGGCAGCCTATCTCCCCCTAAATCTCCCAGAAAATAACCGGATTTCTTATTTCGTTCATTGAAGGCCTTGAGAATTAACGGCTGTTTCGGGTCGATACTTTCCTCTTCCCTGTCCAGTACTTCTCGCCTGAAACTTGTTTTATCACTTTTTCCAAGCCCCTTGGTAACACAAACTGGATCATTTTTACCCGTTGGATCGATCTTCCATACATCGTAACGATCGTAAACGATAAATTCCTCGTCCCCTACAGTCCATCCTGCACTTCCGTAAGAACTTGGCATACTTGGGGTATCATGCAGCTGATCATAAAAATCCCCATCAACATGAGCAGTAAGGTTAACGGTCTTCTGTTGGGCTATATTATAGGCTACCCAGGAACTATCACTGTAGCTATACCAATGCACAAATTTTGCTTCTGGAGAAAGGCTTGGATAAGCGCTCACATTCTCGGCAATCCTTCTTCTTTCCCCATTTTCTAAGTCTACCAGGTAAATATCCCTTCCTATTTGAATATCCCAACTGTAATTGATACGGTAAGGACTATCATCGGTAGCTACCGCCAATGTATGTCTGGCC
>NZ_BAAHAP010000065.1:0-18482 GCF_054777495.1 Echinicola sediminis
CCCCCTGAGAATATTCATCCATAAATTCAGCTTGATTACAAATTTGCTCCTCACTCTCATAAATTCCCCAAGTTCCTGATAAGTTTTGCATCTAAAAATCACTACTGAACTGTGGAAAAATAAAGGAACCCAAATGCTTAATTACTTAAAAAAAACAATCTGATTATCCGTACTGTTACCATAAACGAAATTTTCCTATAATTCATTGATTTTCTTCGAATTGATTAAAAATTAATTCGTGCTAATCCGTGTAAACTTGTCCGCCGTGGTGGATTCGCGGACACCTTCTTGAGATTTTCGTTTACTGGCATAACTTCGGATATTCATAAAAAACAATTCTCCCTCGATCCACTAGTCGATAAAAAATTCATTATTTTAGGTAGGGACTTAGAGGCCCTGAAGTAAAATCACATGTCAGCAAAAATACTTTACCATACCTTCGTAGATACTGATTTTGAGCCGCTTTTGATCATGAGCCAAAAGCTATGGAAGGATATTGATCGGGAAGAATTAAAAAAACTCCTATTGCAAAGGCTTGGTTCGGAAAAGCAAAAGATACTGATTGCCAAAACTTCCAACGACGAATACCTGGGATTTTCAATTTTCACGCTCAGGACCGACTATGTGGAAGGGGCCAAGCAATCTCCCACAGGTTATCTCGAAGGTATCTTTGTGGAACCGGCATTCCGTAAGATGGGAATAGCCAAGGAATTTGTCCTGCTCGGAGAGGCATGGTGTAAAGAAAACGGCTGCAGCCAAATCGGCTCCGACACCTGGTTGTCGGCTACTGCATCCCGAAATTTCCACAAAAAGATGGGATTTTGGGAGGAGGATGAATTGGTGCATTTTTTAAAAAACATTCCGTAAGCCCCTTGACGACAAGAAACAGAGGCAAGCAGGCGAGTGATGATAAGTGGTTTGCGACCAAGTGGCATCCCGTTTTAAAGGAGGCTGTGGACGACCTATGTTACCTATTGACCCGGGGCTATGCCGAACGTTCCGCACTAAACATCGTGGGAAATCGATATAAACTACACAAAAGACAACGAATGGCCCTCTTACGGGTCAGTTGCAGCGATCAGGGAATACAAATCCGAAATCATTCCCGATGTACTGAAGTGGAACTGGCAGGCCAGACGGTAGAGATAGACGGGTTCAATCTGCTGATATTATTGGAGAGCATGCTGTCCGGTGCTTTTATCTTCAAAGGCCGCGATGGCCTTTACCGTGACATTTCCAGCGTGCACGGTTCCTACAGAAGAGTGGTCAAAACCGAAGAGGCCATCTTACTGATGGGAAATAGTTTAATGGACCTGAATGTGAAGTCGGTCAAATGGTATTTGGACAGGCCAGTATCGAACAGCGGTCGGCTAAGACAAAGGCTATTGGAAATCAGCCGGGATAAGGAATTTCCCTGGGAAGCAGAGCTGGTTTTTGATCCTGACAAAGAATTGGCCAAGAGTCCCCACGTGGTCATTTCATCCGATGGATGGGTGCTGGAACATGTCGACAAATGGTTTAACCTAAGTGCCCATCTCCTAGAAAATCATCTTACGGAGGCGAATGTGATCGAATACTAGACATCGATTTTCTTAAAGACTAAGAACCTTTTTGGCGAAAAAGAAGTTGTTCCGAAATGTTTTGTGGGTCTCTAAGAATTGTGCCTTTTGGATGAACATGGCATCTTGCAGCAGCAATACCTTGGTCTTACCAGTTACTTGAATAAAATGCATTTACCTATATCATGACAGTCAGTGCTCAGTGCTACACATTTAAGCAATCTCTAAGGGACAAAACACAGTGAGTAATTTTAAAAAACATTATGGGTATCATTAATTTTGAAGCATTTCTATTTGCGTCGATCCTTTTGAATTTAACACCGGGAGCGGACACAATGTATATATTAGGACGGAGTATTTCACAAGGTAAAAAGGCGGGGTTACTCTCTGCCGTGGGGATTGGCACAGGAGCTTTGGTACATTGCGTGTTTGCTGTCCTCGGCCTTTCTTTAATCATTGCAAAATCCTCCCTAGCCTTTCAAACGGTAAAATATGCCGGAGCGGCCTACCTTATCTTTCTAGGGATAAAAATGCTGATTTCAAAGCAGGACAAGGGAATGGACATCGAAAAAAGCACCAATGCCCATAGTCTTCGGAAAATATACTTTTCCGGAATACTGACCAATGTGCTGAATCCTAAAGTAGCGCTATTTTTCCTGGCTTTCCTTCCACAATTTGTGGATCAAAAAGAAATTGGAAGCCCCTATCCATTCTTGCTCCTCGGTATGACTTTTGTTGCCACGGGGACATTGTGGTGCCTGATTTTAGCTTTCTTTTCTTCTAAATTATCCGATAAGATCAGGGAAAATTACGGCATCAAGAAATGGCTTGACCGAATAACCGGAGGAATATTTGTCGCTCTGGGCGTCAAGTTGGCATTATCTGAAAAATAAACTGCCAGACTATTGAAGTCACTGGCCCAATCCTTCCAAAAACTCTTCTGCCCTGTCCAACAGCCCTTCTTTCTTTTTCCTATCCATCTTATCAAAGGTACCCAGCAGCATCTTCAGCCTGGGATTTTGCCCAAGAAAGTCCCTGTGCACATGCATAAACCGCCAAAACAGGGCATCCCAGATTTCCTGCCAATCTCCCTTTGGAAAGTCACTCATTTTTTTAAGGTAGTTGCTGCCACTGATATAGGGTTTGGTAGCCATTAAGCCGCCATCCGCAAACTGGCTCATGCCATATACATTGGGGACCATCACCCAATCGTAAGCATCGATATACATCTCCATAAACCAGCGGTATACCTCATCCGGATCAAACTCACATAACAGCATAAAATTCCCCAGCACCATGAGCCGTTCGATATGGTGGTTGTAGGCCGTTTTGAGGGTTTTACTGATCGTCTCATCGATGGGTACAACCCCTGTTTTGGCTTCCCAAAAGCTCTTAGGGAGCTTCCGCTTGAATCCCCAAAAATTCTTTGTCCTCTCCTTGGTTCCTTCCCGTTCATATACCCCTCTGATAAATTCCCGCCAGCCAATAAGCTGCCGAATAAAACCCTCCAAAGAATTTAAAGGTATTTCATTCTCCTCGGCATAATCCAGGGTCCTTTCCACCACCTGCTGTGGAGACAACAAACCCACATTGAGCATCGGGGTCAATACACCATGATGCAAAAAGCTTTCCCGCTGAACAATGGCATCCTCGTAAGGGCCAAAATCAGCAAAACGCTGCTCTAGAAACTGTTCCAACCAACGGGCTGCTTCTTCGAAAGTCACCGGGTAGTTTGGTCCATCATCAAGTCGGCCATAATTCTTTCCAAAGTTATTTTCTACATAGGACTTTGCCTCCTTTACATATTCATTGTCCTTGGGCCATTGGATTTTCGGTGGCTTCTTCTTTTTCGGGTATTTTTTCCTATTGTCGGCATCATAACTCCATTTTCCGCCCAATGGGGCTTTGCCATCCATAAGCACATCCCTCTTTTTTCGTTGCTGTTCATAAAAATCGGCCTGAAAAAACTTTTTTCTACCCCCGAAATATTCTTCCAGATCATCCTTGGTATTGATAAAAAGTTGGCTCTCGTGAACCTCTAATTTGATTTCTGTTTGTTCACAGGCCTTACGCGTCCTTCCTTCCAGCCAATTATCTGTAGGGTCTATCATAATGATCCTTTGGACTTTCTCATCGGCCAACTGAGGTATCAGTTTCCTGATATCTGAAGTCCGCTCAGTGGAAGGCACATAATGGACCTCCAGCCCTTTATTTTTCAAAAAATCTGCGTAGGCCTTCATGCTTGCCCTATGGAAAAGGAGCTTTTGTTGATGGAATTTATATTGACGGAAAAACAGGTATTCTTCCACCAAATATACGGGATGGCCATTCTCCGTCAGAGGACTTTTTTCAAAGAGCTGATGGGGGAAGATGATATTGATCGACGACTTAGTCATGTTTCAGGTACTTTTTACATTGCTTCCAAAAGGCAAAAAAAGAAGGATAGTATCCCTGTACCGGAAACATCCATTCCCTTTCCTCCTCTATCCCCTCATAATGTTGGTTCAAGGGATGCTCTTTGTAGTAAATTTCTTTCTTTCCAAGCCGTCTGACCAGATCGGAAAATTCTCCCACCAAAACCTGAATTTTAGGGATATTTTGGGCCAGAGAAAGGACAAAATCAATGGTTTTTGGAGAAACAGGATACTGGTCAAAATGGCTTGGCTCAAGTAATAGCACCCTGTTATACCCCCCTTCTGCTCTCCATTTGGGATCCAGATTATAAAAGTTATACCCCAAAGTGGCTTTTTCAGGATCCACTTCCAATGGCTTGTCTTGGGGAAGCTTCACTCCCAAATCGGGCATAGTTGTGGCTTCCAGTATTTCTGGAACATCCATTTGAGAAAGAGATTCATAGCTTTGGTCCAGAAATGTGCCCTGCTGATCGGAATGGCAATACCTGTTGATGTTGCCCTGGTTAGCCAGGTACTTTTTGTTGCTGTTGCTTCCTGCTACCCATTGCCAGCTTAGGGCATTGCTTCCCCAATCAGCATCCAACAAATGATAGTACATCCACCTCGCCGGTGTATGCCAGTGGCTTTGTCCGAAGTTGCAGGCCAAGGCTGCCACATACATCCGCACATGATTGTGCAAGTAACCCGTTTGATAGAATTCTTTTATTAGATGATCGATGGCTTGGATTCCTGTCCTTGCTGAAAGAATTGCCTCCGGCATCTCATGATTTTTTACAGGATGCTGTGTTGTTTTGAGGTCCTTGCTGATGGCGTCTTTCTTGGCCTTCCAGACTTGCTGCCAGTAATCTCTCCACGCCAGTTCCTGAATGAATTTTGAGATTTGTTCCGGTTCATATCCTTTGGCAAACACATGATCCATCACCTGTCGGGTAGAAATGACTCCCCTGGAAATGTATGGGGAAAGATAAGTGACAGCACCGTCCAGGTAATTTCTCGATCGTCCATAGGCTTGAGGATCCACCTGATCTAATCGCTGTACAATCTGTTGGTATGAACTGGGGAAATCCATATTATCCTTTCAACTGCGCTTGGGCTTCATACTTTCCAAACATCTCCTCCACTGCCTTAAATCGGTAGTCAAAAATCTTTTGAAGTTGTCTGCGAATGAAAACAGCATTGGCAATCATACCCAAAGGTCCAAAGGGAGGCTGGTACGTAACAATATCCTCCATCAGGACACCTCCCTCCTGCAACGGAGTCAGGCGGTGCTGGTGATGCCAGAGGGAGTAAGGGCCGACCCTTTGCTCATCTACAAAAAATTCCATTTCTTTCACCTGAGTAATCTCTGTCACCCAGGTCATCTTGATCCCCAGCAGAGGACTTACTTTATAACTGATGATCATCCCTGGATACATTTTTTCAGGCAAATTGGGCGAAGTGATGTCAAAGCCCATATGATCGGGGGTGATCACCTTTAAATTGGCCGGGGAAGAGATAAATTCCCAAACCTCTTCTAAGCTGGCCGGAATCTTTTGTTCGGAAAATAACTGGTAGTGCGGCATTTTATCCCAATTTTTAATGGCTATGAGGCTAAGAAAACAATAGAACAAGCAGCATTGCCCTTCCTGTCCCTAGCTTCTCCTGTGTTCAAACATTCATTTATACATGCTTTACCGGAACTTGGTCTGGTATCTTTCCAACAAGCGGGAGAAAAAATTGTTTTCCCAAAAGCCACTGTCAGCTATTCAACCACCAAATGCTGATATTCAGTACTGCAGCAAAGCTCACCCATAAAATATAGGGAAGCTGCAGGTAGGCTGCTGCTTTGTTGACCCTGTAAAAGCGCTGGATCATCATAAGGATCAAGCCCCACAAAACGATAATTTCAATTGCAGCAAGACCTGGCTGATGAAAATAAAAAAAGATAAAACTCCAGCAAAAGTTAAAGAAAAGCTGGATGAAAAACAGCCGAAGGGCTTGGCTTCTTTCTTTGGATTTTGGGGAGCTTAAGATAATATAGAGTCCTAGTCCCATCAAGCCATATAACAGGGTCCAAACAGGTCCAAAAATACTATTCGGCGGGTTAAAATCAGGCTTCTCCAAACCGGCATACCAAGTTTCGATATTCCCCATATTGGCCAAACCAGAGATGCTGCCCAGGACAATAACGCCCAGCACACAACCTAAAAGTTTCAGCCAGTTGATATCAAGCTTTTGAAAATTTATTGACTTGTCCATCATTTCTTTTGTGTTTAGATCCTCATGGAGGACATTCCCCCATCCACGGGTAAAATCTGTCCAGAGATCCAGCTGGATTTGGAGGAGAGTAAAAAGGCCGCCATTTCGGCTATATCTTCAGGTTTACCGATTCGTCTAAGGGGATGTCTTTGCGCATTGGCCTTTCTTTTTTCATCACTATTGAGCAATGAACCGGCCAAAGGGGTATCTGTCAAGGAAGGGGCGATAGCATTTACCCGAATCGTGGGTGCCAACTCCGCCGCTAACGACCTGACCAGTCCTTCAATGGCCCCTTTAACCATCGAGACCTCGGTATGAAAAGTTAGTCCAAGCTGTACGGCCACGGTAGAAAAAAGTAAAATAGATCCCTCGTTGGACTGCTTTAATAGCGGTAAAATTTCTTGAATGGTCCTTACAGCCCCGTAGACGTTAAGCCTCAGCCCCTTTAGAAAATCTTCTTCCTTAATCCTTGAAAACGGCTTCAAATCTATGCTTCCTGGACAATAAGCCAGGCCATCTAGCTGATCCGGAAGCTGACCGAGATCCAGCTTATCTTCCATGACATTGAATGGAAGATATTGGATGTTATTTTCCTCTTCAGGTTTCTTTGAAAAATAGGTCCCAATGACCTGATTTCCTTCACCTTGAAGCTGAAGAGCCAGTTCCCTACCTATACCAGAAGAAGCGCCGATAATCAAATAATTTCCCATGCTTCAATAACCAGCTCTTGGGGAAATTGTTTTTTCTTTTCCCATCTGTAAACAAAGGAGGCCGGAAAATCCGGCCTCGCTGTTATCACCAAAAAAATTACCAACTTCTCGCCCCACCCCTCGGCGGGCCACCAAACCTTCTAAACCCATCCCTGTCGCCACCTTCAGGCTTTTTGAATTTACCAATGATATAAGTAAAGGTCACCAATCCATAACTGGTCAATACATTGGAGTACACATCAGAGACGGAAACATCGGAAACGGTTCGGCTAACGCTGTTGTTTTCACCCAATACATCGAAGATGGTCAGTTTCAGTTCTCCTTTTTTATCTTTCAGGAAGCGGTACCCTGCCTCCACATTCCACAACCAGATGGACTGGTCAAAGCCTTCTGAAAGGCCGGAATACCAAGAATTGGTCAGGTTGGAATTTACAAATAACTTCCCTTGATTGGGAGAATAGTAAAACTGGAAGGCGGTATTTTGCACATAGTAATTGTTTTCCAACGTACTCTGTAAACTGCTGTTGACGATATTATAAGTCCCGGAAGCGGACAGGGTGAAATCCACATTTTCACTGATATTACTGGTCAGGGAAAACCTTTGTGTAAGTCCTATGTTTTCGTTGAAGTTGATCTCATTGTTGACCATCCCCGGCGTGCGGTTAAAGCTTACACTGGAATTCAGGTTGATATTGGATTTCAGCTTTTCCCAGGGCTTGCCATAATTCAGAAACACCCTGGCATTCCAATTTCCTTTGAGGTTTACCGGTTGGGTAATCTGTCCTCCTTTTCGAAGCAGCACCTCGTCATTGATCAGCGTGTCCTGCCGGGCCACATAGGTGTGGGTCCCGATATGATTATTGGTTAACGAGGCATTGGCAAAAACGAACAGTGTCTTGGACTGTTCCATGTCAAATTTCCCGAAGTTGGCGAAGAAATTATGGTTATAGCTTTGCCCAAGTGTTGGATTACCTATGCTGAGTTGCAAAGGGTTATTATTATTGATTACATTCTGAAGCTGGTTTACACTGGGCTCGTTGGTGCTGGTCCGGTACCTGAAGCGCATATTTTTCCCGGTTTCCCGGTTACGGTAACTGATGCTGGCATTGGGCAGGACATTGTTAAAGCTCCTCTCAAATGTGCGCTCTTCCGGAAAAAGAGCATCATTGTTTAACCTGGCGTTTTGGTAGTCCAAGTTCATATTGACATTCCAGCCATTATCACTAAAGCGGTAGCCCAACCCGGCTTTTTGGGTGGTGAATTTATTATCAAACTCATTGCTCAATGCCGTATCCAACACCATGATGTTTTGCTCCTGCGCCAAAATATAGGTTTTTTGGTCGGCCGTGCTTTTATTATTCCCTATGGCATAATCCAGCGAGAGCAGGGACTTTTCACTGATAGGTTCTGTATAGGTAATGTTTGCCCGATAGTTGAAGCCATCCGAAAGGGCATTGGTTTCCTGAAAGGTGGTATCGATGGTACTCCTCACAAAATCCCTGTTGCCTACCAGAAGATCGGTCAGCTGGTCCCTTTTATTGAACCCTGTATAAATATTGGTGGAAATCGTCCTTCCTTGCTTGTCAAATTTATAGCGATAGGTAATGTTATTGGAAATATTATACCCATCAGAAAGCCTGTCATTGATGGTTCTGGCGGCACTGAGTGAGTCCAAGTTCCCATCCAGGTTCAATGCATCCTGATCACTGAGTCGTTTATTGTTCTGAAAGCTCAGCCTTGGGGCAATGATTAAACTGTTTTTATCATTGATATCGTACTCGAACCTGGCATTGAGCCGATGGTTTTGGTTTTTGGTACTACTGATCAGCTTTTCTTGATAGTATTGTTTCAAATCCTCTGAGACGACTGTTTCGGTATTGGTCATCTGGAAAAGGTTATTGTTGGAATGGTTAAAAAAGTAACTTCCACTGAAATTGATCTTCTCTCCCCAGCGGTCACTGTAGTTTAGTCCGTAAGAATTGGTTTTGGCGATCCCGTTATCATTTCCGGTCAGGAAGTTATCATTTCCTCCCCCGGGATTTCCTCTCCGGCGGCCACCACCTGCACTCCCGGAAACGCCCAATAAATCCTCCGAAGAAAAGTTCTGCTGATTGATATTATTGGACAGCCCCAAAATAGATATCCGCTTGTCTCCTTTAAAGATATTTACATTGCCCCCTGCAGTATACCTGTCCTCCGAACCATACCCGGTATACAACCGTCCAAAGTATCCATTGCGCATATCTCCTTTAGTGATAATATTGATGGTCTTGGCATAATTGCCGTCATCCAGTCCTGTCAGTCTTGCCTGGTCGGACTTTTGATCCAACACTTCCACCTGGTCGATCATATTGGCGGGCAGGTTTTTCAGGGCAATATTGGGGTCATTACCAAAAAACTCACGCCCATCGACCAGCACTTTTTGCACATCTTCTCCCTGTGCCTGGATTTTTCCGTTTTCGATCACCACGCCCGGTATCTTTTTGATCAGGTCTTCGGCATAAGCATTTTCTTTGGTCTTGAAGGCCGCTGCATTAAATACGGCAGTATCTCCTTTCATCTCTCCCACAGGCACCTGCCCCTCTACCAGCACTTCACCAAGTTCGTTGCCATTTTCCATAAGTTTGAGCGTCCCCAAATCAACCGGTCCACGCTGCTCCACAGACTGCCTCAATTTGGTATAACCGATATAGGAAATTTCTACGATCAATTGCTGGAGTCTTGGTCTATCCAGCTCAAATGCCCCTTTGTCATTGGTAACTGTGGCGGCCACTAAACTATCCGCGGGGCTTTTCACCAACACATTCGCCCCTATCAAGGGCTCCTCTGTTTCAGCATCAACTACAGCTCCGGAAATTTTAACGGAAAATCCTCCTTGGGCTCTCCTTGCTCCCGGTCTGCCAGGCCCCTCTTGTGCCAGTACAGGAATTGCCCAGGCCAAAACCACCAGGCTAAAAATCAATTTAGTAACGTTTGTTTTCATGCATCAGGTTTTTGATGCTGATTAGACCTAAAAAAGAGGGGAACGTTTAATACCCCAATAGCTTATTATGTCAAAAGTGTCCTTATCGGAGACAGAAGGTAAAATTAAGGGGTGAATGAAAAAAACAATTGGTGACCTATTAAAACAAGAAAGGAGGACCGCAGTCCTCCTTCATGGATTTTATTCTATTTATTTCTAAGCTAATATTACCTCAGTTGGTGATCTCCTGAATTGGCTGACCGCTGGCGCCATTCGGAATTCTGATGTTGAGCATCATCGATAGGGTCGGGGCAATATCAGTAATGGTACAGTACCGCGTGCTGGTACCAGGCTTTACATTCCAACCGTAAAATAGAATGGGCACGTGTGTATCGTAGGCATAACCTGAGCCATGTGTAGTTCCTTTGGAGGAGTTCACCAGCCATGCCGGCTCCAATACCAATAGGACATCGCCTGAAGCCTTGTGGTTAAAGCCCATTTGAAGCAAGTGTCTTCGGCCTTCTCTGTATTCTTTGCTCATCATGTCTGTCGCCGTGTACGCCTCCTTTATCCCATCAAATTTGAGTAAAAAAGTCGCTATTTCTCTTTGCACTTTTTCTAAGTCCAACCCTTTTTCTGCTATCAAAGACCGGTTAAGAAAAATCTGTTCATTGGATGAATTCAGGATCCAGTCCCCTTCTCCATAATGCTGTCTGGTGAATCCCTTCAGTTGGGTAAGGGCAAAGCCGGCATTAAAACTTCCCGTAGGCACCTGCACGCTGTGCATGTAGTTGACCACATCTGCTACAGCATGGTCTGCAGATAGGAACACCAAGTATTCCCCTTTTCCATACTTGCGATCCAAATGGTTGAAGAATTTTTCCAGGCTTTTGTCCAACCGCAGATAAGTATCTTCCAGTTCAATAGAGCTGGGGCCAAAGCGATGGCCGACATAATCCGTTGAAGAAAAGCTAATGGCGAGGAAGTCAGTTTCATCCCCTTTACCCAGGTTTTCACCTTCCAGCGCCGCATAGGCCATATCCAGGGTCAGGTCATTGCCAAACGGCGTAGAGGACACCAGCCCCGGTCCTCCGTTGTTCTCCATCAGCTTTTTCAGGTCATAAGGAAAATCAGTGGTTTCCCTTCCGATAAACGGCACTTCAAATTCATTATGGTCCTCGACGCTCTGCTTATAGGTCTTGATATTATAAAGAGGCTTCCACACATTGGAAAGGTACTTTTCCGCTAGCCTTTTACGGTTGAACTTCTTTACCCAATCAGGCAATTCATCCTTATAATAGGTAGAGGTCATAAATTCCCCTGTATTACCATCAAACCAGTAAGCTTCACCCATATGTCCCGCAGGAAGGGCTGCCCCACGATCCTTAATGGCAATGCCCACTACCTTTGAACGTCCATTGGTGGAAAGCTTAAGCTCATCCGTAATGGTGGTGGTCAGGAGATTTCTTGGAGAGATTTCGCCTTTGTTGGCCGTCCCCCCTACACCGGTCACCGTGCTGTCACCGGCACAGTACAAGGTCTTATCCAGTTGTCTTACATACCAGCTGTTCCCAATTATCCCATGCGTAGCAGGGGTAGTCCCGGTGTACACCGAAGAGTGACCCGGTCCGGTAAAAGTAGGGATATAATTATAATGGCCGTTTTTCATCATAAAGCCCTCATGCATCAGCCTTTTAAAGCCGCCATCAGTATAGCGATCATGGAATTTATGAAGGTATTCGTAACGCATTTGGTCTACGACAATTCCCACAACCAACTTGGGCTTGTCCGCTTGCTGGGCAAAGCCAACTGATAGGGATGTGAGTAAAATAATGCCGGCTAATAAAAGCTTTTTCATGGGGTTAATACTTTAATTATTTCAACAAATGTAACTATTAGGGTCAATAATGATGTCAACACAATGTGAAGTCTTGAGGAAGGGATTTTTAAGCTTTTAGCGGTCACCCCTTCTTTAAAATGCTGCCTAAGATAGAGATATTTACGTTTATGTAAAAACAATTGTATTTTTCACCTTAGCTATTCATTTTCGAAAAAATTAATAAGCATGCGAAACTTTAGAGGAATTTCGGTTCTATCCTTTTTAATGGTGATAATGCACCATGCATTTGGGCAGTCGTATTTCGATGACGGACTGGACAAAGACTTTCACCGGGAAAGACGAGCCGCTCTCCGGGAAATGCTCCCTACCAATTCAGCTGCGGTTATTTTCACCTCAGCGGTGAAAAACCGGTCCAATGATGTGGATTTTGTCTATCATCCCAACACTGATTTCTTTTATCTAACGGGCCTCAGGGAGCCCAATGCCGTTCTGGTCGTTTTCAGCGAACCAAAGACAGTAGCAGGCCAGATGACCGATGAAGTGATCTATGTTCAGGCAAGGGATAAAAATGCCGAAATGTGGAACGGAAAACGGTTGGGAATAGAGGGAGTTAAGGAAAACCTGGGGTTTGAACAGGTTTACGTAAATTCCCAATTCGGGGCTGAAGCAGCGATCAACTTTAAAGAGCTGGACAGAATATTGACCTTTGATCTCTCTCAGGGAATAGAGGAAAGCGGGGCCAACAAAGAGATGATGGCCTTGAGAGCAAGTTTCAAATCCTCCTCGGATTATCCGGAGCATATTTCAAAAGTAACCAATCAACTGTACGATTTGATCAAGGCCACGGACCTCGAAAATTCGGCCAATGTGGCCCAAGTTATCGGAAGGTACCGAAAGTACTATCCTGAGGTGGAAAGTAATGAAAAACTCATCGCATTTGCCACTGCTGAAACACCGCAAAAACGTATGGCCATAGCCGAGGAACTCCCGGAAATAAAAGTAGACATATCCGCACTGCCGGAAATGATGACGACGCTAAGAGGGGTAAAAACTTCCGAAGAAATCAGCTTGCTGAAAAAGGCCATAAAAATCTCAGCAATAGGGCAAATTGAGGTAATGAAGGCTTTGAAGCCAGGTATTTCAGAAAGGGAGGTTCAGGGAATTCATGAGTTTGTCTATAAAAGATATGGGGCTGAGGCAGTGGGCTACCCCTCCATAGTGGGAGCAGGGAAAAACGGCTGTATCCTCCATTATATTTCAAACGATCTGAGAAATCCTGAAAACCGGCTGATGCTGATGGATCTGGGCGCCGAATGGAGAGGCTATACAGCCGATGTGACCAGAACCATTCCCATTTCGGGTAAATTCACCGAAGAGGAGAAAATCATTTATGACTTGGTCTACGAAGCTCAGGAAGCCGGCCTGGCCGCCTGTAAACCGGGAAATGAATTCAAGGAAATCAATGCTGCATCAAAAAAAGTAATTGACGAAGGCTTGGCCAAACTGGGCATTATCATCAGGGGGCAACGACACCAGTATTTTCCACATGGCACCAGCCATCATCTCGGCCTGGATGTCCATGACAGAGGAACTTATGGGACTTTAGAAACAGGAATGGTGCTAACCGTAGAACCGGGCATCTATATTCCTGAAGGAAGTGACTGCAATCCCAAATGGTGGAATATTGCCGTGAGGATAGAAGATGATGTTTTGATTACAGAAAACGGATACGAAAATTTATCAGCAGACGCCCCAAGGACCAGCGGTGAGGTAGAAACCATGATGGCCCAGCCCAGTATTCTCGAAGAGTGGATATTGCCTGAGCTCTGAAAAAGCAGGATGGACTGGGGCAAGGCATCAAGCTGAGCCCCGGACCTTCATCGATTTTTCCTGAAGCACATTGGGAATACCTAATTCACTTGCTTAATAACCGATTCCCCGTAACTATAAAGGAGTTAATCTTGCTTCTTAAGATCTCCCCTTTTTATGGATTTGATGAAGTTGGCCCAAGCAAATGGGTTCAGCAAGTGAAAGGAGCGAGGACCATAGCGGTCCTGAATTTGTTGCATTTGTCCACTTTGGAAACTTCTAAAATTCTCGTTCGGAGAGGCCGGCATCTGCTCAGCCCATCTCAGCAGCATCTGAGGGCTAAGATTTCCCCTATCCAAAGGAACATCCTCTATTGTCATCGCCAAAACAGCCTGCTTGAACTCTTCCTCGGTAGGGTAAGGCATTACCTCGATTTCTTCCAGCGCGATTTCGTCCTGTACCATGGTCAGAATCAGGCTTACTTTGTCCTCTTTGATGTTTTCGGGGACTTTGTAGGTTTGGCTTTTCAGCCCTATAAAACTGAAAATCACACTGTCCCCTGCAGCCACAGGCATTGAGAAATAACCAAAGCTATTGGAACTGGTTCCTCGGCCTTTACGAGGCACATAGACATTCACGCCGGAAATGGCGGTGGTACTGTCCGCATTCAATATTATCCCGGAAAGCTGCAGCACCTTTTTCTCTTGGGTTTCCTGTGCATCAACCTGCTGGATCCCAACGAAGAATAGTAGGAGCATTAAAAATAAACCGAGATATGAAGAATTGATTTTCAAAATGATGCCTTTTTAAGAGAAACGACCGACCAGAAAAATGGTTTACATTTGCTGGTCAATTTCAGCTGCTATTATAGGTTATTTTCACTGCATTTTCTTAATTTCAGGCAGGTTTCTTCGTTAAAAGTTATTAAATGCGACTAAAAAACATCAGTTTGAATTACGGAATGAGGGTTTTTAAAGCCCTTTCCGAGGAGCCGAGGGTAAGAATTATTCATTTACTGATTCAGAACAAAGAACTGTGCATCTCTGATCTGGAACACATTCTTGAATTCACCCAAACGAAGACCAGCCGCCATTTGGCCTACCTCAAAAATTCAGGTCTGGTGGGAAGCAGAAGAATTGATCAATGGACATTTTATTATATATTGGATGAGGCCATTGAAATTATTGGTCAGATTTTTAAATTCATCCAAAAGGATGTGAATTTAAAAAGAGATCAAGAAATCTATGAGATCCTCCTTTCCAACAGAGAGCTGGCCATCAATAAAATTGAAAACAACCCTTACCGATAAAAGTAGCGTAAATTGAGAAAGTACCGTCATCTTTTTTTTGACCTTGACCACACCCTATGGGATTATGACAGGAATGTGCAGGAATCCCTGTTCGAATTATTTGACATCTATGCCCTGGAAAACATGGGCATGCCCTCCCGACAGGATTTTTATAAGGCCTTCTTGATGATAAATTCGGACCTCTGGAACGATTACAATACCGGAAAAATCGATAAAACAACGCTGAGGAGTCAGCGGTTTCGAAGGATATTTGATCAATTCGGAGCCAGCAAAATCCCCGTTCCTATAGAAATGGAAGAGGATTTCTTGCAACGCACCTCCTCCAAGCCCCACCTCTTCCCCTACTCCAAGGAAATCCTCAACTACTTGAAGGACAAGTATGAATTGCATATCATCACCAACGGGTTCAATGAAAGCCAGGCACTTAAGATGAACTCTTCTGGTATTACTTCTTATTTTAAGCTCATTGTCACTTCCGAAACGACCGGGCACAGGAAGCCCGACAAAAGAATCTTTGAGTATGCCATGGGCCAGCTGGAAACCAGTGCGGAAGAATGCCTGATGATCGGTGACAATCCCATCTCTGACATCCAGGGAGCTAGGAATGCTGCTATCGACCAAGTCTTTTTCAATCCCTATAAACAAGACAATCAAGCAGAAGCGACCTATACGATACATGGCTTAGAGGAGCTGCAGGCGATCCTCTAGGTGGACTAATCGGACTTCTTTTGGCATGGAATTCTGCTCCGAATTTTTATATTTGTGGCATACAGAATATACAAAACTCAAATTATTATGCTAAAAGGTTTTTTCAACGTACCGGAAATCAAAAATGAACCGGTATTTGACTATGCCCCGGGATCTCCGGAACGTGCTAAGCTCCAAGAAGCCCTGAAAGAAGCACGTTCCAAGGAAGTTGATGTTCCTATGTACATAGGAAGTGAAGAAGTGAGAACAGGCAAGAAATTGCCCCTTTCTCCCCCCCACGACCATCAACACCTTCTCGGCTACTTCCATGAGGGAGACAAGTCCCATGTAGAACAAGCCATCAACGCAGCACTTGGTGCCAAAGAAGCTTGGGAAACGATGGAATGGGAACAAAGAGCCGCGATTTTCCTAAAGGCAGCTGACCTAATAGCGGGGCCTTACAGATATAAAATGAATGCCGCCACAATGCTTGGCCAGTCCAAAAACGCCTTCCAAGCGGAAATCGATTCAGCATGTGAGATCGTAGACTTTCTTAAGTTCAATGTAAAATACATGACGGAAATCTACGCACAACAGCCTCCCATTTCCGGAAATGGCGTTTGGAACAGGACAGAACAGCGTCCTTTGGAAGGCTTTATCTTTGCCCTGACACCGTTTAACTTCACCGCCATCGCGGGCAATTTACCTACGGCACCTGCCATGATGGGCAATACGGTGGTTTGGAAACCAGCCTATACCCAGATCTATGCCGCAAATGTGCTGATGGAAGTTTTCCGGGAGGCCGGCGTGCCCGATGGTGTGATCAATCTCATCTATGTGGACGGTCCTGAGGCCGGAGAGGTGATTTTCAAGCACCCTGATTTCGCAGGCATCCACTTTACCGGCTCGACCGCCGTATTCCAAACCATCTGGAAAACCATTGGCCAGAACATTGAAACCTATAAGTCCTACCCTAGAATTGTAGGTGAAACAGGAGGTAAGGATTTTATCATAGCCCATAAATCTGCCCATGCCAAACAACTGGCAACAGGCCTGGTAAGGGGAGCCTTTGAGTTTCAGGGACAGAAGTGCTCGGCAGCTTCAAGGGCCTATGTTCCATCCAACCTATGGGAGGAGGTCAAAAAGTACATGCAGGAAGATCTCGCCAGCATGAAAATGGGCGGAACAGAAGACTTCTCCAACTTCATCAATGCTGTCATAGACGAAAAGTCTTTTGATAAAATTGCCAAGTACATCGATAAAGCCAAAGAAGATGGGCTTGAAGTCATCGCCGGTGGCAACTATGACAAATCCAAAGGGTACTTTATTGAACCTACGGTACTGTTGACCACGGATCCTATGTACACCACCATGTGTGAGGAAATCTTTGGGCCGGTATTGACCATTTATGTCTATCAGGAAGATAATTTTGAAGCTACTTTGGAATTGGTGGACAAAACCTCTCCCTATGGCCTTACAGGAGCGATCTTCTCCCAAGACAGGTATGCTGCGCAGCTGGCTACGCAAAAGCTGAGAAACTCTGCAGGTAATTTCTACATTAACGACAAGTGTACCGGTGCTGTAGTAGGCCAGCAGCCATTTGGCGGGGCAAGAAAATCAGGGACCAACGATAAAGCTGGCGCCATGATCAACCTGCTGAGATGGGTGTCCCCTAGGACCATTAAGGAAACCTTTGTGACTCCAACCGATTACCGATATCCATTCCTAGGCGAAGACTGATCTTCCAACAGGAGACTATAATAAAAAAGCCATCCGACAAAGCGGATGGCTTTTTTTGTGCACATAACCCTAATATTGAGTAGGCAACAAGAATTATTCTAAGCGATGACAGCAATACTATTTTTGTAATGAAAAATTGAATAACCGGAGTTGTTTTCTTCTTATGTCCAGCTCTTATATCTTAAGTCCTACTTCACTTCCTTTTGATAACTTGAAAAAGATAGGAAACCGTGAATTCGAGATTGGTACCTGCCATATCGAAGATTCTCTCCTGTCCCTCTACGCGTCCAAGTTCGTAAGAGGCCCTTACTTCCGCTGCAAGGGTACTTTTTCCAAAAACCTTGGAGATCCCTGCTCCAGCAGTCAATCCGTACATCAGGCGATTGGGCTTATCGTCCGCCTGTCCATAGGTAGGGAGAATAGGCACGGCAGGATTTTCAGCCTCAAACTCCCGCCGGACATCAGTGGCTTTAACCAACCTCCCAAAGTGCGGCCCCATCTTAATATGAAACCGTCCAGACCTGCCAAAATAAAAATTGGACAGAAAGGGGATTTTCAAGTAGTTGAAATGGGTCTCATTTGACAATGTCTCCTCCTCATTATATTCTATATAACCAGTAGTCAGGTACTGGACATTGAGCTCCACCCCGGCGTGGTCCTTAAAAAAATGTTCCACCACAAAAGCCAAAACAGGTTCTTGCTTTATGCCATGCACTTTTCGGTCCGGGATAGACGGAATTGGGCGATAGGACATCCCTGAATAAGAATAGCCTCCCCGTATACCGATACTGGTCTGGGCCTCCGATTCGGAAGCAAACAACGTGATTACCATAAAAATAACCGTTGCTTTGCAGGCTAAGAGAAAGGAGGAAGAGATAGGATACTTCAAAGTTGACTAGTTAAGCATTAGGAAAGGCTAAATAAATTAAAAAAAGAAAAAAATAGCCCGCCAAGGCGGACTATTTTTTCTCATCTTTTTTTATTTCATCTAAATCATCTCGGTCTTTGAGCTTCTTGTCTTCGACATTTTTGTTCAAAAACTCGTTGATTTTGTCAATTGAAAAAGAGCTGGAAATCTCTCCAAATGAATTAATATTCATTTTGAATCCCTCCAATTCGGGATTTACTTTAGGATTTTCCTCTTTTTTGGATTTTTTAGCCATGGCTGTACTCTCTATTGACGGGGGACTCACCTGGGAAAAGCCCAATGGCAA
>NZ_BAAHAP010000065.1:18492-31913 GCF_054777495.1 Echinicola sediminis
CAATTCAGCTATCATGGCTTTTCAAGCTAAATTGATGCAGTTGAATTAATTTGCTTTTACTTCTAATGTATTTAACGCAAAATCAATCCTTTTGATTAGTTCATCCTTGCCAATGATGACAAATATTTCCATTAAATCCGGTCCAGCACCTACACCGGTTACTGCCAATCTCACGGCCTGCATGACCTTGCCCAGCTTTATCCCGTTGCTGTCAGCGGCACTTTCCAACATAGATTTGGCCGATTCCGGGCTAAATTCCCCTTTGAATTTGTCCAATTCTTCTTTGTACGTCGAAAGTACCTTCACTACATCGTCGTTCCATTTTTTGGCAGCGACCTTTTCATCGAATGAGCTGGGGGCTATTAGAAGAAAACGGCCCTCTTTCCACAGGTCTGCGGGAAAAGTCGCCCTTTCTTTCATGATGGAAACGATTTTTTCTGCTTTGGCCTGAAGGATCTCCATATTTTCCTTCTTGAGATCTTCCATTAGATAGACCGCCAAATCATAATTCGATTTTGCTTTCAGGTATTGTTCATTATACCATTTTGCTTTATTGATATCAAACTTAGTGCCTGATTTACCTATTCTTTCTACAGAAAAAGCGTCTATCAGCTCTTCCATGCTGAAAATTTCCCTGTGATCTCCTGGGTTCCATCCCAAGAATGCCAAGAAGTTTACAAATGCATCCGGAAAATACCCCGCATCCTTAAACCCAGGGGAAAGCTCATTGGTTCTCGGATCTGTCCAGTCCATTGGGAAGATAGGGAAACCGTGTTTGTCCGCATCTCTTTTGGACAACTTACCGTTTCCATCCGGCTTCAACAACAAAGGAAGGTGGGCAAACTGAGGCATGCTGTCTTCCCAGCCCAAATAGCGATATAGCAATACGTGGATAGGAGCAGAAGGCAACCATTCTTCCCCTCGGATCACGTGTGTGATCCCCATCAAATGGTCATCTACGATATTTGCCAGGTGATAGGTAGGCATACCGTCAGACTTCATCAGTACTTTATCGTCCAAGGTATTGGAGTGTACCATCACCCAACCTCTGATCATATCGTTCAAGCGGATCTCTTCCTTTCTTGGTACTTTCAAGCGGATGACATAGGGCACACCGGAATCCAAAAGCTCCTTCACCTCATCCTCCGGCAAGGTCAGGGAGTTTCTCATCTGCGTTCTGGTAATGGCATTGTATTGAGGCGATACCACACGGGCAGCGGTCAACCTTTCCCTCATGGCATCCAGCTCTTCTGCAGTATCAAAAGCATAATAGGCAAAGCCCTTCTCCACCAAGTCCATGGCATATTGCATGTAAAGTGGCTTTCTTTCAGATTGCCTGTACGGTCCATGCGGCCCCTCCACCCAAGGACTTTCATCCGGGGTAATACCGACCCATGCCAAAGCTTCCTTAATATATTCTTCTGCACCGGGGACAAAACGTGTCTGATCTGTATCCTCTATTCTTAGCAGAAATTTTCCTTGATGCTTCTTTGCAAAAAGATAGTTATACAAGGCAGTGCGGACACCACCAATATGCAGAGCTCCAGTGGGAGACGGGGCGAAACGAACGCGTACTTCTTTAGTCATCTTGTTGATATTTTTCCTTTTTATAAGGGCAATTTTTGGGAGAGGGCCTCCCCCGGATTCAAAAGGCAAAGATACAAAAAGATGGGGAAGGATGGATAGATAATCAAAGCAATCTGTCCCTCCCTCATCACCAGAGGACTACCTTTTCCAGGAGCTTAGACCACTGATCCCAAAAACCAGCTTACTTTTTTACCCCTAAATGCTCTTTATCCTATTCTGGTAGAAAAAACCAAATTTAATTAGACCAGCCTAAAAAAATAAAGCCCGGAGAGTTGGCTCCGGGCTTTGATGAATTATTACTACCAGGGTTGTGCATTGGTTTTACCCAGATACTAATTTAAGCATATCTTATTATTGCACAAAGTTTTACAAGGCATAAAATCAAACAATTCCTTGATCAAAAAAGATCAACCGATATTGATATCAATTTGATGACGAAGAATATCCTCAAATGTCTCTCTTTTTCTGATCAGGTGAGTTTTACCATCTAAAATCAGCACCTCCGCAGGTTTTAGCCTGGAATTATAATTGGATGCCATGCTAAAACCATATGCCCCGGCATTTTTGATGGCCAAGACATCGCCTTCATTCACTTCCTTGAGTTTTCGGTCTGCGGCAATAGTGTCCGTCTCGCAGATATATCCTACTATGGTATAGACCCGTTCAGGACCGCTGAGCTTAGAAATGTTTTCCACACCGTGGTAAGCATCGTACATCATTGGACGGATCAGGTGGTTAAGACCGGAGTTCACGCCTATGAAAGTAGAAGCAGGAGTGGATTTGATCACATTGGCCGTCACGAGCAAATAACCACATTCACTGACCAAAAACTTACCTGGCTCAAACCAGATTTCCAACTCACGACCGTACTCTTTACAGAATTCCTGGAAAGCCGCCGATACCTTGTTGCCCACATCCTGGATGTCCGTGGTAATGTCCGCTTCTTTGTATCCCACTTTGAAGCCTCCACCAAAATCCAAAAACCGAAGATCCTTGAATTCCTTGGCCGCATCAAAAAGGATCTCTGCCCCTTTGAGGAACACTTCTGCATCTAAAATATCTGATCCAGTGTGCACATGCAGTCCGATCACCTGAAGGTTATGTACCTCCACTATCTTGAGCACATGCTTCAGCTGAAGAATGGAGATTCCAAATTTACTATCAATGTGCCCTACGGAAATTTTGGCGTTTCCGCCGGCAAGGATATGGGGGTTTAAGCGAATGCAGATAGGCACCTGGTTCCCATAATGGGTACCGAAATGCTCCAGCATCGGAATATTGTCGATATTGATCATGACACCAAGATCAACAGCCTCCTGAATTTCCTCAAAGGAAACACAGTTGGGGGTGTACATGATTTCATCCGGAGTAAAACCCACATGCAGGCACAACTTCACTTCTTCAATGGATACAGCATCTACCCCCGTACCGGCTTTCTTCATCAACTTCAGTATGTTGATGTTGGAAAGGGCTTTGGTGGCGTATTTTATCTTCAGGTTTACACTGGAAAAAGCTGTTTTCAGCGCTTCTACCTGATCCAAAATTTTCTGCCCGTCATAAACATATACCGGGGTGCCATACTCTTTGGCGATTTCCAAAAGCGGAACACCTTGTATTTGGTATTGCTGGTTGTCGATTGTCATGATGCATCCATTAATATAAGAGGGCAAAGATAGAAAAGGCCGGGCAACAAAAAAAGGAAGGGTATCCCTTCCTCTTTAAAATTTAGTAAGTGCTTATTATAAGATAAGAGTTACTTAGTTGTTCTTTTTGGCTGCTTTTAGTTCTTTGATCAGTTTTTCCAATCGGTCAATGGTTTTGTCCAACTCCTCATCGCTCATTTTGATCTTTCCTTCATCATCCTTTTCAAAAGCAAACACCTCTACTTTTTGGTTTTTCCCCATCAACACCGCATTTCCTCCTTCGATCTCCTCCATATCAAATTCGAATTTTCCATCACTTTGGGGAAATGGCATGCCCATTCGAAACTTGGGTCCAAAGTTCTCCATCCTCTTTTCGATCACTTTGACTGATTTTCCGTCTTTATTTAAAATTTCCACATTTACATCATCCTCTCTTTCCATCCAAGCAAAATGCCTGTTGCCGGGATGCTTATCATGTGTCATCGTGGAAAGGCTGATTTTCTTTTCACCCTTGGTGGTTTCCAATACCAGCTTATCGTGGTCTCCTTTTGGCAAATCAATTCCCAATTCCTTGAAAAAAGGGTCTTTTTCCATGATTTGCCGATTGTCATAGGTTTTGGAGATGTTTTCTTTTACACCGCCTTTTTCTGAAGTGACATTCAGAAAAAATTTCGTTTGTGCCTCCTGCCCCAAAGAAAGGGAAGATATGGCCATACAACAGACCACGGCAAGTATCCATTTAGTAGTCGATTTCATAATACATGGGTTTATGGTGAATGACAGTTAGTATTGTTTACAGTCTATCGATGGATTGAAAGTCCTCAGTTCTATGTTATTCTTTATAAAAGTACCTGATTTCAAAATAAAATTCTACTTACAGAAAGTTAAGGCTTGTTAAAAATTGTTAAGCTCAGGATGTACTTCTGTATTTACCCATAAATTTGTACCATGTCTAAGACAAAAATGAAAATAATTATCCTGCTGATGTCGCTTGCCTGTCTTGGATTGGTGGCTTTCCAATACTATTGGGTGGCCAATGCCATAAAGATCAACCAAGAGCGTTTTGAGCAGAATGTATACCAATCCCTGGCAGCCAGTATTACGAAGCTGGAGAAAGGGGAGACCAGTGACATTATCCTCAATGCCATGGCCACGGACAGCTCTTTTCAGCGGGTCTTGTTCCAAAAAATCGAACCGATCGAGTTCAATATAAAAAGGCAGGTCTCCATCCAAAGGAGACCCTCCATGGTGGATTCCATTTTTAAGGAGACGGTGCCCCAAGTTTCCCAGACTTTTATGAGAATGATCGCGTCAAGGGGAGGAAAACCGCAAAACCAGTTTGAACTGCAGAAGTATTTTGAGCTGCCCCCCTCCATTGCCAGTCAGCTTTTTACCGCTGATGAGATGGCCATTTACCTAAAGGAAAAAGAAAGGTACCTTGATTTTGTAGCAAAAAGAGACAGCTTTGCCAAAGCCCAGGATTATGGCCTCAACAGGGAAGCCCTGATCATTGAAGAATACAATGTCTCCGAAAATGTGGCAGAAAACATTGTGAAGGCCAATAAAAAGATTGAATTGGTGGAAGTGGTGATGAGCCAACTGCTTTTCGATTCCAGAGAGAGCATTTTGAACAGGGTGGATACGGCAAATCTTCATCAGGACATCCGCTCTGAGCTGAAGAAAAGGGGGATAAGCGGAAAGTTTGAGCTGGCCATCCTTAACAGGGACAATGCCCTGATAGGAATCAATGCTATAGAAGACCATAGAAACTTGATGCAGAATGGGATCAGGGCAGAGCTCTTCCCAGGAGACCTCGTAGGGGAAGAGAACTATATGATTATCAATTTCCCTTCTAAAAACACCTATTTGCTTCGGCAAATAGGATTGCCCCTTTCCAGCTCGCTGGTGTTTCTACTGATCATCATCTTTTGCTTTGTCTACGCCATCAAAGTAATTATACGACAAAAGAAGCTTTCCGAGACCAAAAATGATTTTATCAATAACATGACCCACGAGTTTAAGACGCCCATAGCGACGGTCAGCCTTGCGGTAGAAGCCTTGCAGGATCCAGAGCTAGCCAATCAGGACGCGTTTAGGAATCGATACCTGGGTATCATCAAAGATGAAAACAAGCGCCTGGGCACCCAAGTGGAAAAAGTCTTACAAGCTGCTGCTTTGGACAAGAAAGACTTTAAACTCAAGTTTGAAGAAGTGGATTTGGTCACATTGATCAAAGATTCGAAAAAGCATTTTGACCTGCAGGTGGAGAAGAAAGGCGGGGCCATCGATTTGGAAATCGAGGTGAAAAACCCCTTTCTGCAGGCAGACGCCTTTCATCTTTCAAATATCATCAATAACTTATTGGACAATGCCAATAAATATTCCCGCGAAGAGCCCAAGATCAAGGTGAAGGTTCTGGAAAATCAGGAAGGACTTACCGTGATCATCAAGGACAATGGGGTAGGCATGTCCAAGGAGTCGGTGAAAAAGATATTCGATAAATTTTATCGTGTGCCTACGGGCAATGTGCATGACGTCAAAGGTTTTGGCCTGGGACTGGCGTATGTAAAGACCATGGTGGAAGAGCACAACGGTGACATCTCCGTGGAGAGTGAGATCAATAAAGGAAGTACGTTTACCATTAATTTACCCCGTAAAAGATGAGCAAGGCTAAACTTTTGGTCGTGGAAGACGACCCGAACCTGGGAGATATCCTCCAAGAATATTTAACCATGAAGGGCTATGAGACCACTTTGTGCCGCGACGGAGAGGAAGGCTGGTCCAATTTCAAAAAAGACAAGTTTGACCTGTGCATTCTGGACATCATGATGCCCAAAAAGGATGGATTTACGTTGGGCAAGGACATCAAAAAAATCCAAGAGGATATTCCGATCATTTACCTTACCGCCAAAAACATGAAGGACGATGTCATCGAGGGGCTGAAAATAGGCGCTGATGACTATATCACCAAGCCCTTTAGCATGGAGGAACTGTTGCTGAGAATAGGGGCTATTTTACGCCGAACACAAAAGGGCAATGAATCTCCAGCCGCACTGAAGAACTATCCCATGGGGGATTTGGTCCTGCACTACGATGAACAGATGCTGGAAAGCCCTGAAGGCAGGCACAAGCTGACCTCCAAGGAAAATGAGTTGCTCAGGCTTTTGGCCTCAGAACTTAATAAGCCGGTAAACAGAAGCCATGCCCTCAAGCAGATTTGGGGAGATGATAGCTATTTCAATGCCCGCAGCATGGACGTCTACCTCAGCAAAATAAGAAAACTCCTAAAAGCAGATCCTAAGGTCCAAATCATCACCTTGCACGGTGAAGGTTTTAAAATGGTGGTGAGCGAGGAATGATCTGGTAACGTTAATTTCAGAATTAGAGGGGAGGATAATTTATCATAGCCGGGACAAAAGGCCCTATCCTTAAGGGCCTTCGTTTCTGATTGGCCACCAATAAGCTTTAATGGATTATAGGATTTGTTTAGTATAGCTAGACTGTACAGACTTTAACTTTCAAATTTGGGAGAAACATTATATTGGGGATTTGAAATCCCCAATTATTATAGGTCCGGATTTGCAATCCGGACCAGCTGCAAAGCACCATGACTGCGATAATGGGCTCCGGTAAAAGTTTCAGTCCTTTTTCAAAAAATCAATGTTTCTTTTGAGCCCGCTCAACTTGGTGCGTTTGACGGCGGATTTTTGGAATACCTTGCTAAAGGTCTCCTGCGTGATCTCTTCCCAATCGCCATGGTCCATATTTTTCAAGTCCGGATGCGGGTCAAAAGCAGGCTCCTCATGGGGTTTTGAAAAGCGGTTCCAAGGGCATACGTCCTGGCAGATATCACAGCCAAACATCCAGTTTTCAAATTTGCCCTTTACCGAAGAGGGAATCTCTTCCTTTAATTCAATGGTAAAATAGGAGATACATTTTGATCCATCGACCACTCCTGGCTGGACAATGGCATCTGTGGGACAAGCATCTATGCACCTGGTGCAGCTACCGCAGTAGTCCTTGGCCATAGGCTGGTCCACTGTAGCTTTAAGGTCAATGATCAGCTCGGCCAAAAAGAAAAAACTTCCCATTTTCCGGTTGAGCAAAAGGCTGTTTTTGCCCAGCCAGCCCAACCCGGCCTTTTTTGCCCACTGCCTTTCCATGACGGGGGCGGAATCCACAAAAGCCCTTCCTTCAACCTCTCCGATTTCTTCCTTTAAGCGAAAGAGAAATTCTTTTAGTTTGTCTTTGATGACAAAATGGTAATCCTTGCCGTAAGCATATTTGGCAATTTTATAATCCTCCTTGGCTGCTGGAAGCTTTTGTTCGGGATAGTAATTGTAAACCAGGCTGACCACTGTAGTGGCCCCCTCGACCAGTTGGGTAGGATCCAGCCTTTTGTCAAAATGGTTGGCCATATAAGCCATTTGCCCGTGGTAATTCCGGTTAAGCCAGTCCTCCAACCTTGGCGCCTCCTCTTCCAAAAATTCCGCTTTGGCAATACCGCAAAACTCAAAGCCCAGCTCATTGGCCAATCTTTTAATTATAGCGGCATTTTTATCGGGATTCATCATAACGGAACAGTCAGCTTAACAGAAGGGGTGATCGAAGGTATAAATCTTCCTTTATTCTCCAAATAAGTTTCCGGAATGTCCCCCAAAGTTGGGCTTTATATTCAGGTGCCTGTAGGCCAGTTCGGTAGCAATACGGCCACGGGAAGTCCTTTTGATATAGCCTTCCTGGATCAAAAAGGGCTCGTAGACCTCCTCAATGGTCTCCCCCTCCTCTCCACATGCCGTAGCAATGGTGGAGATGCCCACTGGTCCCCCTTTAAATTTGTCAATAATGGTCATCAGGATACGGTTATCCATTTCATCCAAACCATTTTCGTCAACATCCAAGGCATCCAGGGCCATTTTTGCAATGTCCAAGGTGATTTTTCCATTGCCTTTGATATCGGCAAAATCCCTGGTTCTTCTCAGCAGGGTATTGGCGATCCTTGGTGTTCCCCGGCTTCTACGGGCAATTTCATAGGCAGCCACCTCATCGATAGGTGCTCCAAGGATATTGGCCGAACGGGTAACGATGGTGGTCAACAGCTTGGCATCATAATATTCCAAACGGGCATTGATGCCAAAACGGGCCCTAAGCGGTGAGGTCAGCAGGCCCGAACGGGTAGTCGCTCCGATCAGGGTAAAAGGACTCAGGGAAATCTGTACCGAACGGGCATTGGGGCCTGAATCCAGCATGATGTCTATACGAAAGTCCTCCATGGCGGAATAGAGATACTCTTCCACCACAGGATTAAGGCGGTGGATTTCATCGATAAAAAGCACGTCTCCTTCTTCCAGGTTGGTCAGCAGGCCTGCCAGATCAGAGGGCTTGTCCAGAACAGGCCCTGAGGTGATTTTCAGACTGGACTCCAATTCGTTGGCAATGATGTGGCTAAGGGTCGTCTTTCCCAGACCGGGAGGGCCATGAAGCAACACATGGTCCAGGGGTTCCCCCCTTTTCCTTGCTGCCAATACAAAGACCTGAATATTGTCCACGATTTTCTGCTGTCCGGTAAAATCGTCAAAACTCAAAGGACGCAGGGCCTTTTCATACTCCTTGTCCGTTTGGTTCATGTTGTCGTTATCGCCCCTTAGATAGTCTTCTCTCATATTTTCCGCATTCCTAGTTACAAATATAGAAAATCTTGGGATGGAAGGTGGTAAGATTAAAAAATGCACAAGACACCCACAAGCGCTTCTTCAATTTTTCCGAACTTGGGAATCTATCAATTTTTCAATCTTGAAATATAAAACTAACTTTCGGGAAAATTTGTCCGGTTCCATGCAAAACAACGCCAGAAAGAACATCATCTATTCCATCATATTGCTTTTGGTGGTTTTTTTAGTCTATCTCTACAGACAGAACCAAGCTATCCCGGAGACCCCAGAGCCCGAAAAAGAAGGAAAGATGATCATCAACGGACAAACCATGGGGACTACTTACCGCATCGTTTACCTGGACATCGACAACCGGGATTTCACCAGCTCTGTGGACTCTTTATTGGCCGTTTTTAACGAGGCCCTTTCCACTTATATTCCTGAATCCGAACTGAGCACTTTTAATAAAACAGACACTCTCTCATTTGAGTCTCCTTATTTTCCAGCCATTCTTAAAAGCAGCAAAGAGATCAACCAACTGACCAATGGAGCTTTTGACCCGACAGTAGGACCGTTGGTCAATGCTTGGGGCTTTGGTCCCGAAGGAGCCCAGCTTAAGGACAGTGTGGAAATCAGCCAGTTGTTAAGACTGGTGGGATTTGATAAAATTCAATTTGATTCCTCCAAAGTCTGGAAGGCACAAAAGGGTGTTTATTTGGATTTCAGTGCCATTGCAAAAGGTTATGGCGTGGATCTGGTGGCGGATTTTTTAGAAGAAAAAGGAATCGAGGATATGCTGGTGGAAATTGGCGGTGAGCTGGTGGCCAGAGGCACCAATGAGAACGATGAACTTTGGAAGGTCGGGGTAAACCAGCCCAGTGAGGACATCAGCGCCAATGATATTTTCAGTGTCATTGCATTGGACAACAAGGGACTGGCGACATCCGGTAATTACCGCAACTTTTACTATAAGGACAGCATACGCTACTCACATACCATAGACCCCAAAACCGGTTACCCGGTAAACCATGGCCTGCTAAGCGCTACCGTTTTGGCCAAAGACTGCATGACCGCGGATGCTTATGCCACGGCCATGATGGTGTTAGGCACTGAAAAGGCAATTGCTTTACAAAGTGAACTTCCGGAAATAGAGGTATTTTTGATTTACAATGATTCACTGGGCATACAGACCTATATCAGTGATCGACTGAAACCGTTTGTATCTTATCTTAAGGGGCAAAACCAATAAAGCATGCTAGTTAAATTTTTAATTCTTTTTTTATCGGCCTTTCTAGCCGGGATTTTGGCATATGCCATGCCCACTTGGAAGGAAAAAAGTTTTAAGCTCATCCTGGTATTTGCCGGATCATACCTTTTTTCCATAACTGTCCTCCATATTTTACCAGAGTTGTTTGCAGACGCCGGTTCTGCTTATTTTATGGGACTTTATATTTTGATTGGATTCTTGCTGCAGCAAGTGCTGGAATTTTTGTCCTCAGGGATCGAACACGGGCATATCCATCATCACGGCGGGGGGAAGAACACGGTGTGGATGCTGATGGTGGGCCTGTCTTTACATGCCTTACTGGAAGGGACCTTGCTCAGCCAGCAACCTTCACTATCAGGACATCATCACGGAACAGAGACCTTGTTATTGGGCATTGTAATGCATAAAGCACCAGCAGCTTTTGCTTTGGTAGCGGTTTTGATGGCCAGTCTGAGGAAGTCAAAGGTGCTGATCTTATTGACGATTTTTGCCCTTGCCTCTCCCATCGGAATGCTTACAAGCAGTTTTGTATTTTCAGAGAAAATGCTCGAAGGGGAGATCATGCACATCCTTTTTGGCTTGGTCGCCGGAGGCTTTTTGCACATTTCTACCACTATCTTTTTCGAAAGCAGCCCCCATCACAAATTCCACCTCAACAGGCTTCTGGTAAGTCTCCTGGCTGCTTTTTTGGCCATAGCAGCGGAATATATGCTTTGAAGTAGGGCTGGTGAATGACTTTAAAGAACGTTACTATTGTTTTTGGATCAAGTCCCTGTAAACCTCCGCTCAATAAAAAAGAACGGAATGAGCTTTTTATTAAATCCAACTGAAGCTATAGGGTAGTGTGCTGGTTGACAAATAAATTATTTGGCCTAAATCTGGATAATCGGTCTTTTTGTCGTTAATTAATAAATTAATAGATTGAAGTAAAACAGGAATTGCATTAAAGCTGAGTACTTAGCTTTTATTTGGGCAAACTCCTGCACTTTGATTGCATTACTTAACAAATACCCATAATAGCAAAATCTCAATTATGAGTCATCAAGAAAAAATGAAGGCCTATTGGAAGGAAAATGTCAAAATCCTCCTTTCTCTATTGGTCGTGTGGTTTACCGTGTCTTTCGGCTGCGGGATTATTTTAGCCGACCAACTTAACCAGGTTAAAATCGGAGGTTTTAAGTTGGGCTTTTGGTTTGCCCAGCAAGGATCCATCTATGTCTTTGTGATATTGATTTTTGTATATGTCTGGCTCTTAAATAAGCTGGACAAAAAATACGATGTTCACGAATAATTTTTCCACTCTTCAAAAGACCTTTTAAAAATGGATATACTCACCTGGACTTATATACTGGTAGGGATTTCTTTTGCCCTATATATCGGCATTGCCATTTGGAGCAGGGCCGCTTCAACCAAGGAATTTTACGTGGCCGGCGGCGGTGTTTCCCCTCTTGCCAATGGCATGGCAACAGGAGCCGACTGGATGTCGGCGGCATCCTTTATTTCCATGGCCGGCCTGATTGCTTTTGCCGGATATGACGGCTCTGTTTACCTGATGGGCTGGACCGGAGGATATGTGTTGCTGGCATTGTTGCTGGCCCCATACCTGCGAAAATTTGGAAAATTCACCGTACCGGATTTCGTTGGGGACCGCTATTATTCGAACAAAGCTCGCGTGGTGGCTGTCATTTGCGCCCTCTTCATTTCCTTTACCTATGTCGCCGGACAGATGCGCGGTGTGGGAATTGTTTTTTCCCGCTATCTGGAGGTGGACATTAACACGGGGGTGATCATCGGAATGTGCATTGTCTTTTTCTATGCTGTTTTGGGAGGTATGAAAGGGATTACCTATACCCAAGTGGCCCAATATTGCGTCCTGATCTTTGCTTTTATGGTACCTGCCATCTTTGTATCCATGCAGCTGACGGACAACCCTTTTCCCCAACTGGGCCTAGGAGGAAGGGTGGAAGATGGCACTTACCTTTTGGATAAGCTCGATGGGGTCTTGACGGAATTGGGCTTTACAGCCTACACCCAAGGGCAAAAACCCATGACCGACATGCTGGCCATTACCTTGGCCCTGATGGTGGGAACAGCGGGACTTCCCCATGTCATCGTCAGGTTTTTTACGGTTCCACGAGTAAAAGACGCCCGGCTTTCTGCCGGATATGCCTTGGTATTCATTGCCATCCTTTACACTACAGCCCCAGCAGTAGCTGCTTTCGGGATTTATAACGCCATAGATTCGGTAGCAGAAAAACCCGTCAATGATCTCCCCGAATGGGTAGAAAACTGGCAGCAGACCCAGCTGATCCAAATCAACGACAAGAACCAGGATGGTGTGGTCCAATATGTGGCCAATCAAGAAGTCAATGAACTGAACATCGATAAGGACATTATGGTCTTGGCCAATCCTGAAATTGCCGAACTGCCCAACTGGGTGGTAGGCTTGGTAGCTGCAGGGGGAATGGCCGCAGCGCTCTCCACGGCTGCCGGACTGCTCTTGGTCATCTCCACCTCTGTCTCCAGGGATTTGGTAAAGAATTTCAACCCGGGGATTTCCGACAAGAAAGAATTGCTCATTGCCAGGACAGCAGCGGCAGTAGCCGTGGTCATAGCCGGCTACTTTGGGGTAAACCCTCCAGGTTTTGTCGCCCAGGTGGTAGCTTTTGCCTTTGGGCTGGCTGCAGCCTCCTTTTTCCCCGTAATCATCATGGGCATTTTCTCCAAAAGGACGAACAAGGAGGGGGCCATTGCAGGGATGTTGACGGGATTGGTATTTACCTTGGGCTATATTATCTATTTCAAGTTTGGAATGGACCTGTTCGGTTTGCCTGCTGAAGCAGTGTCTTCCGATTACTGGCTGTTTGGCATTTCCCCCGAAGGAATTGGCTCGGTGGGGATGTTGCTGAATTTCATTGTCAGCTTTCTGGTCTCTATGGCCACGCCTGCCCCACCAATGGAAGTACAGGAAATGGTGGAGGACATCCGGATACCTAGGGGCGCTGGCGGTGCCCAAAGTCACTGATTCTTCTATTCCTTTAAGCGATCATTACTATTAGGTTTGGGGAATAACAACCACAGATGAATATAAATAAACACAGATATAGCTTTTTTACCTCCCTTATCTGTGTATTTCACCGATAGTGACCTTAGGTTTGAGTGGTTGAAAAATGGAATGTTTTGAAGTATAATTGAAGCCCCGTCAGTGACCCAGCGATAGCCTTAGATGTAAGAGATCTAACCCGATATTTGGGACTGACAGGCTTTAAGAAC